>NZ_CADAJR010000009.1 GCF_902788255.1 uncultured Methanobrevibacter sp. | reverse complement strand
GGTAGGTACGATTTCTGCTAAGGAACCGAAGTTCATTGAGTCAGCAGTACCTAATAATGCAGCTGGGTTTAAAGCATCGTCCATTTTGTCGATACCTTCGTTTTGCATTAATGCGGTAACTTGGGTTAAAGCTTCGTTAGCCATCATTTGTGCAAATCCAGCAGGAGCGCCTAAAATTTGAGTAACGGTGTCTCTGTAAGCTAAGATACCTGCGTAGGTAATAGCGGTTACTGCGGAACACATGTCACATACAGGACCAACCATGTTAGCTGGTAATGTGAATGCGGATCCTCTTGCTTTTTGACCTAAGTCCATTAAGGTGTCGATGGAAGCTTGGTCTGCGAAACCTTCAGCAATGTAAACTTGTCCTTTCATTTCTGGTACTGCACCAGGGTGGTAGGAAGCTACGTTAACGTCAGTTCCTAAGTCTTCGAAGATTTTGTTTAATCCAGTGGTTGGAATGGTACATGCGTGAGTTACGATTGCACCAGGTTTAATAGCGTCAGCGAATTTTTCGATGATAGCAGGTTGCATACCTCCTTCTGGTAACCAGGTCATAACCCAGTCAGCGTCAGCAACAGCTTCACGGTCATCGGTGGTACATTTCATACCTAAGTCTTCAGGGTGAGTGAAGTGAATTGCACCTTTTTCTGGTTTTGGTACAGTTTCAGCTAATTCAGCAACTTTTGCTCTGATTGCTGGCATTACTTCTTCTGGGTTTCCTGCTTTGTGAGCTGCCATAACTTCTGCGTAATCAAAGTCATCTACTACAGTGAATTCACCGTCAAATACTGGGTCGGATACTACTACTTCATCTACTCCGGCTAATTCTAATAATTCTGCACCCATTTCGATGGTTGAGTGAGTCATTGAGATGTTTTCTTTTCCGGTTGCTTCTGCAACTTCACAAGCTCTTGAGAAGTTGGTAATTCCACTTGCAGCATGAGTTCTGTAACATCCTGCACCTAAAATTGCTACTTTCATTTTTTTGTCTCCTTTACTATCGTTATTGAATCTTTCTTTTAGTTTAGAAAGAATCATATTTTTGTCTCCTTAATAGTTGGTAACTTTTTTTTAAATAAATTTATTTAAAAAAGTTTTACTGCATGGTCTAAATATATACTTGCTATTATTACAAATTATGGTAATTTTATTCCATGCAGTAATAAATTATATTTAAAAAATCATATTATTTAAATCTTTATATTCTACTTTGTTAAGTATTATCTTAACTATATTTTTTCTATTTTTAGTATTACTGTTATTACTATTTATTTATTTAAATAGGAATAAGTAATACTTTTAATTTTATAATATATAATGTTTACTATTATTTTAGGTATACCTAAATCGAAACTTATTTATTAAAGATTTTACTGAAAAATATAATATATATAACATAAATGGAGCAGATTTTCATGTATGACTTAATAAAAAAAGCAGTTTTTGATGATGAATCAGCAATTGAAATATCAAAAATGGATAAGGATGTAACCACTGTTGTTGATGCAATCTCAGAGCTTTCCCTGGAAGAGACAATGCGTTTGGGAATGCAATTCAAAAGATTCCCTCTGGGATGTGATTTGACGGAGGTGGTTGCAGGAACCTGTGCATCCGATTTGGAACTAAAAGAATTGCTGGGCAATTGCCGACTGGCCGACATGATTGGAGCACCTATTCATATCTGTGCATATGCCTTTTCAGACATTGCCGAAAAATTCGGCATGAGAGGCGTTGAGGTGATGCAGAAAGTTCATGAAATAGTTGATGTTCCCCTTGATTTGGATCATTTCGGTGAAAACGGGGCGATGAGACTCCCTAAATATATCAGTGGATGTGGTGGTGAATGTTATAACAAGGGTCCTGCATTTACAGAATGCCCACGTGGAAGGATTCATGAAAGGTTGATCGATAAGGAACTTGCCGAAAAGGACGATAAGGAAGAATGGATCAAACTGTCATCATCAGTTGCTGTCAATGTAACCTCAGAACAGACCAGTGACGGTCATGCTGCCCCATTAAGGGAAGCCAAGGACATAGCAGACCTTGCCAAAAAGTATGGTAGGGGATTGGAATCAATCATGTTTGTTGGTGATGGATATGATGAGGTGATTACAGGATTTGAAAAATCAATTGAGATAGGTGCAGATGTCATAGTTGTTGAAGGAGGTCCATTCAACAGGTGCGAAAACACCACTGAGGCATTTGCAAAAACAATTGCAGCTGCAAGAATATTGTCTCCAGGTAAGGTTGTTGCCACTAATGGAGCTTATGAGCATGAAGTCAGGGCAGGTTTGAGATCTGGATTGAACATGGTAATCACAGGATTTCCAAAAAATCATCATGGATACATGTGTGGCTATGAGCCTGGCACTGCAAGAAGGGGAAAATTCGGTCTTCCAAGAATCATACAAATCATTAATGAGGAATTTCCAAACAGAGGTCTTCCAGTCCAGAAGCAAGATTTATTGTCATTGGCAACAGCGGTTAAGATTGCGGGACCGGATTATGTATATCCTAGAAAAATCGGTTCATATCATGTTGGTGATGCCCATTGGGCAACTTTGGTCAATTCAAGAATGTATCAAAATATTGAGTTAAGACATACTTTAGAGGATATTGTGAATTTGGCTGACGGGAATGTTATTGCATTGCATGGAGGAAGGTTTATTTCATGGGTGATTGCAAATGAATTGGATAAGCATGTTGATGAAATTATAATTTCAGATGTAGACGATTGGGTATTGAAAAATACTGTTGACAATCTTCAAAGTGCTTTGGATGCCACAATCATTGCTGAGACTGATGATAAGGCAGCTGCAGATAATGCGGACTTTTCAATTGCTTCATCAACAATGATTCCTGTCAGGGATAACATTTTGAAGAAGGTGCCTAATGCATTAACTATTGTTTAGTAATATTTTTTTCTAAAAAAGTATGTTTCAAAGTAGTATTATTTTTATAAAAAGTATTACTATTTTTTTCAGCATACTTTAATTATATTTTTACTTTTAAATTTAAGTAAATTCATTATTTTTAAAAATCCATTTTTAGTATCCGTTCATTTTATTCAAATAAATTTTTTATTTCTTTTTTTAAATTTTTATTGCATTTGAACGATTTTTCCAATTATTATTTTTTCCTGATAAATTGTGGATAATCAGTGTTTTACTAAATTATAAACTAATCCTTCTTTATTTCGATAATATGATGTTAATTTATATTATTTTCTCTTTAAACTTCCAATTTAGGGAGTAATACTTTAATAATCTTTATATGGTTATTACTATTCAGTATTATATAGATTATTTAATTAATTTTTTTTTAAGTTAAATAATTTGGAGATTATCATTAATAATGATTGGAGAGAGTAGTGTGGAAATTACTGTAGAGAAAATAGCCATGATTCGGGAAAATTACAATCTCAAGAATGCTAATTTAAATTTGGATATTGATTGGTCAGTTGAATATATAAACACTGATCAAAGGGATGTAAACTACAATATAGTTTTAAGATCCAGTGAATATTTGAATTTAAACTTTAAGGTTGAGGGTTTAATTAGGTTAGAAATTTTTGAAGAATTCCTGCAGAAGGAGTGTTCTCAAATTGTTTTCCATCATGCATGCACAATGCTGATGAACATGATTACATTAACCCGACAATCAAATTATGAGCTATTAACCGATGATGTTAATTCTACTGTAAATCTGAATGCTACTTTTTAAAATTTTGGTGATGTATTATGTTTGAAATTAAACACACGTTATGCCCTTCATGTAGTGTTGGTTGTGGTATAAATGTGATTTTAGATGGTAAAGAAATTGTTGGGACATTCCCTTATAAAAGACATCCTGTCAATGCGGGTAAAAACTGTTTAAATGGAAGAAATTCTATAGACTGTTTTAAAAGCAAATTTGAAGATATTGACATTGACAAAGCAATGGCAGAAGCTATAAATGAAATCAAATCTTGCAGTTCATCAGAAGTATCTGTAATTTGTTCCGGAAACAGTACAGTTGAAGAAATTGAAGCGATCAAACAGTTCGCTGAATCCAATGGTTTTAATATAGGTTTTTATGCAAATGACCTAAAGAATTTTGATGATGTTGCATCATATGATGAGATTGCAGGTGCCGGCAAGGTATTTGTAATAGGTGATTTGCTGTATGAAAATCCGTTGATTGGAAGAAGAATTGTTCATGCGAAACAAAATGATGCAAAAATATATGCATTGAGTAAAAATGAAAATGCAGTCACATTCAACATTGCTGATGAAACATCCACTTCATCAGTTCAGGAATTTTTAGATAATTTTATGGCAGAAATCGACGAATCTTCAGTGGTAGTGTTTAATTATGTTGATGGGGCAGATGATTTGGATAAATTGGAGTCATTGGCCTGTAAAATTTTACCTGTTTTCAGTAAGGCTAATACAAAAGGTGCATTGAATATTATTGATTCAAAGTCCAGTGATGAAATGGTAGAGTTGTTCGATGAAACAAAATTACTATTGGTTTTCAATGACGATGTCGTTGATGAGTTCGAGTATGACTTTACTAAACTCTCTAAAATCATCAGTTTTGCCTGCTGTGAAAATGACACTACAAAAATTGCAGACATTATTGTTCCTATAAAATCATGGTTAGAGCAAGACGGATCTTTTGTTAATGCAATGGGTGAAGAGCAAAATTTCAATGTAGCAGTTGAATCAGATAACTTAAGCATTATTGAAGTTATTGGGGAGTTAAACAAATAGGGGAGATAATATGAGTTATGTTTTAGCAAAATCTCAAGATAGTGAAATTCTTGAAGCAGGAGAATGTGGGGGAGCTGTAACCAGTATTCTTAAGTACTTACTTGATGAAGGTTTAGTTGATGGCGTTTTAGCATTAAGTCCTCAAGATGATGTTTATGATGCGTTTCCAGTTTTCATCACCGATTCACAAGATTTAATAAAAACTGCTGGATCTTATCATTGTGCTCCAACAATGATTGGGGACCTTGTCCAGAAATATTTCATTGATAAGAAAGTTGCATTCACAGTCAAGCCATGTGATATGAGGGCAGTTGAAGAACTAATAACCCGGCATAAAATCAATAGGGACAACATTTATATGATTGGTTTAAACTGTGGAGGAACAGTGTCACCAGTCAGCGGAAGAGAAATGATTGACCTTTTCTATGAAGCCAATCCTGATGAGGTTATAAGTGAAGAAATTGACAAGGGCCAATTCATCATTGAACTTGCTGACGGTTCAGAAGAAGCGGTGAAAATCCATGACCTTGAAGAGAAAGGATATGGACGCCGTACCAACTGCCAAAGGTGTGATGTTAAAATCCCAAGAAAAGCAAATATTGCCTGTGGGAATTGGGGCGCTGAAGATGGATGGACATTCATTGAAATAAATGATGAAAAAGGTCAGGAACTAATAGATGGTGCTAAAAAAGCAGGGGTTCTTGAAACCAAATCTCCTAATGATGCTGCCGTGGAAGGAAGATCCAAGGTTGAAAACATCATGATTAAAATGGCTAAAAAGAATCAAGAAGCAACTTATCCAACAGTCAGTGAAATGACTGAATGGAACCGTTGCATTAGCTGTTATGCATGTCGCGATGTTTGCCCGATATGCTGGTGCTTTGAAAACTGCGAATTGGATAAACCTTACTTCAAGGATGAAACAAACATTCCTCCAACACCAATCGCTTTCCAGGGGGTTAGATTGTCACACATGAGTTTCAGTTGTATAGACTGTGGCCAATGTGATGATGTATGTCCAATGGATATTCCTGTTTCATTGATCTTTGATAAATTGCAGAAAAAGTACTATGATAGAACTGGTTATGTAGCTGGAGTTTCAGATGATATCAAACCTCCATTGTACAGTCCAGAAAAAACAGAGTTATGAGGTGATTTGATGTCTGATGATTTAAAAATTGTAGGTTTATTATGTAATTGGTGTTGTTATGGTGGTGCGGATACTGCAGGAACTGCTCGTATGCAATATTCCCCAAACATCAGAATCATACGTGTGATGTGTTCAGGAAGAATTAATCCTTCAATGATATTTAAGGCATTTCAGGAGGGTGCTGATGGTGTATTTGTAGGAGGATGCCATATTGGTGACTGTCATTATGATGCGGGTAACTACAAATGGTCAAGAAGATCAAAAATTGTTGAGGACATTCTTGAGGAATTTGGAATTGAAAAGGAAAGGTTCCGTCATGAATGGATTTCAGCATCTGAAGGTGAGAAGTTTCAAAGAACCATGGAGGAATTCCATAAGACCCTCTCAAAATTAGGGCCATTAGAATTAGATTAAGAGTTTAAAATAGTCAAGCCATATGATAATGATTGTAAATAGCTATTTTGGCTATTTACACTCATGTCTTTAGCTGTCTTTCTAATATTAGTGGGTTTCTCACTAATGCTAGAAAAATAGTTAAAATAGAGAATATTTTGATTGTTTTTCAATTAATTATCTTTATGTTGATAAAATTCATCATTAGCCAAGTAATGTCAGTTGTTGGCATAACCAATTGATATTACTTATTTTCTCCATCAATGTAAAGTAATTAATAAATAAAGAGAGATTTGTATAATTATATATAGGTTTCTTTCACTGTCTACAATAGCTATTAAAGCAATCGACTCCTCAGATTTTTAATAGCTATTCCATTTTTTAATAATTTTTTATAATAAAATATTATTTACGATAGTATTATTTTGATAAAAAGTATTACATTTTTTATTTTAATATTTTGGAGTAGTAATATTTGTCAAAATAAAGGAATTGATGGGATTATATTAATTGGGGTTCATAAACAATTTTTTTAATAATTTGCCCAGTATATTCCATTATTTTTTAATTCAAGGTAATTTTAATAATTTTAATCATTATTATCTTTTTTAAACGAAGATTGTATAGATGTTATTTTTTCTATAATTTAAAGTTATATTCATATTTTGTCCAGTAAATGGAATTTAATTAGTATATTTTAATTTAAAGCTTATTTTAAAGAGTAATATATTAATAACATTTATATGGTTATTACTAGTTAGTATAGTATAGATTATCAAATTCGCCTCATTTGATAATTTTATATGTCCGTACCTCAAATATAAATTAGGTCATATAACTAGTGTAAATAGCTGTTAAAGCTATTTACTCTCTATCTTGACAATATTTTTTTTGGATTTGTATATTAAATTGATCAGTTAATTAATGATGATTATTTAAGTTGTTGAGTTATTAAAGTTTCCTCCTCTCTTTAATAACTCTTTTTAATTAATGGTGATAGGTAGAAAATTTAATCGGATAGGTAATAATATTCTCCTTTTTCTTTCTGTTCACGGTCTTTGTAACTGTCAAGCTTGTTGACTCTTGGCCTTTTGGTTTCCTTATCCCTTCTGAATGTAATGTTTAAATTGCCTAAAAATTCGTTCATTGCATTTCTCAAATCAGTAGGCTTTGAGGCATGACCGTTCAGACCAGGAGTTCCGTTGAACACCATCGCCCTGTCTGAAATGTAGTCGATAAATACGATATCGTGGTCAACAATAAGTGAAG
The DNA here is from genome assembly GCF_902788255.1 of uncultured Methanobrevibacter sp. Classification (NCBI taxonomy): domain Archaea; kingdom Methanobacteriati; phylum Methanobacteriota; class Methanobacteria; order Methanobacteriales; family Methanobacteriaceae; genus Methanobrevibacter; species uncultured Methanobrevibacter sp. Next base: position 48,590 of record NZ_CADAJR010000009.1, on the reverse strand, counting down.
CTGCGTTTCTGCTTTCAACAAGTTTACGTATCACCCTTGCGGCAATCAGCCTTTGCTCAACATCCAGAAATGCGGTAGGTTCGTCGAAAAGATAGATTTCGGCATCTTTGGATAATGTTGCGGCAATTGCCAGTCTTTGAAGTTCTCCACCACTCAAACCTTTTACAGGTTTGTCAAGCATTTCCTCCAATGTCAACGGTTTCATTATTTCACTTTCAAAGATTTTGGATCCGAAACTTGGTGCGTTCATGTATAAAAAGTCACGGACAGTTCCTTCGAAGTTTGAAACGATGTATTGTGGTTTGTATGCTATTGTAACCTCTTCATCAACTTCTCCGCTTGTTGGCTCCTCAACGCCTGCAAGCATTTTGGCGAATGTGGTCTTACCGATACCGTTTGACCCGAATGCGGTCACGATTTCATCATAGAATATTTCACCTTCGTCGGCGGTCAGTGTGAAACCGTCGTATTCCTTGCTTAAATCGCTGTAGCTTGCAAGTGAATCCCCTTCATCCTCAGGGGTTGGCGGTCTTATTGTAAACTCAATTGGATTTCTTCTGATTCTGACATTTTCTTCAGCTAAAAATCCGTTTATGTAAGCGTTGATTCCCAGACGAACTCCCTTCTTACCGGACACTACACCGTATCCTCCTGGAGTACCGTACAGGATGTGAATGTTGTCTGAAAGTGCATCAAGTGTAGCGAGGTCGTGCTCGATTACAAGTACGCTTTTTCCCTCATCTGCAAGGGAACGGATTACCTTGACTGCATTCAGTCTCTGGGATACGTCCAGCCAGGATGTCGGTTCGTCAAAGTAGTAGAAATCGCCTTCCCTAAGTACAGTTGCAGCTATTGCAACCCTTTGAAGTTCTCCACCACTCAGGTTTTCCATTTTTCTGTCAAGAACGTTTTCAAGCTGCAGTTCTGTGGTGACATAGTCGAGCTTGTCCCTTTCGTTAACGTTTTCAAGCAAATCCCTTACTTTACCTTTCACGACTTTCGGAAGCTTGTCTACCATCTGCGGTTTCAGGATTGTTTTGATGTTGCCTTCGGACAGGTCTGTAAAGTATTTTTGTAGGGATGATCCCTTGTAGTAGTCAATGACTGCATCCCAGTTTTCTGGCCTGTTTTCATAGTCTCCGAAGTTTGGAATCAGACTTCCTGACAATATGTTCATGATTGTGGATTTACCGATACCGTTCGGTCCGAGAAGTCCCAGTACGCTGCCCTCTTCAAGGGATGGAAGTCCGAACAGTTCAAACTGGTTCTGGCCAAACCTGTGAATCGGTTCGCCTGCCGCTTCTGGCAGGTTGATGATTGTAATAGCATCAAACGGGCATCGGTTTGTACAGATACCGCACCCTTCACATAACTCTTCAGATATCAGCGGTTTTTTTGTATCCTCATCGATTACTATGGTGTCCTCTTCCATTCTGACACCCGGACAGTAATGAATGCAGACGTAGTCACATTTTTTAGGCTGACATCTGTCTTTATCTAAAATTGATATACGACTCATTATAATCTCCTTAAAAATATAATCATTAATAATTATGTAAAAACTATTTAATTAAAGTATTGCAATATTTTCATTAAAAAATATCTGACAATTCTTAATTAATTATTTAAATAAGAAACATTAAATTGTTAAACATCAAAAGTCACTTTTAAATTTGATACAATAGGTGGTTTTATGAAAATTAATAAAATTTTAAGTATAGTTTTGGCATTGATTATTGTAATGTCTGCATGCGGATGTGTTTTCGCTGAAGCTAGTGACAGTGGAAGTTCAGATTCAGGTTCTGATGGTGGAAGTTCTGACTCTTCTGATTCCGGAAGCAGTGACAGTGGAGGTTCTAAAACTCCAGATTCCGGAAGTAGTGATCAGAAAAGTTCAACTGGTGATGATACCTCAAAGAGCAGCAGTTCAAGCTCAAGTTCGGGCTCTCAATCCAGTAATTCTGGATCTTCTTCAAATAGTGGATACAGCTCAAGTTCTTACTCTTCAACTCCTACATACACTTCCAGTTCATCCGGATATTCAAGCGGGGATACTGTCTCAGCTGACACACCTGTAAACACAACTGCAAATCAAACCGCTAATGTGACAAACCATACTGCTAATAATACCAATCTCTCAGTTCCTACTCAAGATAACAGCAATCCGTTGTTTGGAGTTCTCTGGATGGTAGTGGCAGTATTCATTGTTATTGCGGCAATTGTTGTGATATACTTTAAATTATAGATAAGGTAATCTGCATTGCAGATGCCTTAAATTATTTTTTTAAACAATTTTTTGGGATATTATGAAACAGGTAATGATAGTTAGAACTGATTTGAAGATGCGCAAGGGAAAGATTGCGGCTCAGTGCTGCCATGGTGCAATAGGTGCATATAAGAAATCACCTGCTGACAAGATCAGAAAATGGGAAAATGAGGCATATGCCAAGGTGGTTTTAAAGGTAAAGACATTGGAGGAGCTTACAGCTCTTAAAAAACTGGCTGATGAAAAGGGCATTGCCAATTATTTGGTAGTTGATGCCGGAAGGACACAGATACCTACATCAAGCGTTACAGTTTTGGCGTTGGGACCTGATGAAGATGAAATCCTTGACGAAGTGACTGGGGATTTAAAACTTTTATAGTTAAACTATCATTTAATGAATCGTTATTTTAATTAAACAGTGGTGTGATTATTATCATAAAACAGGTTGTAAAGATTGGGGGAAGCCTATTTCCAAAATATGCAATTGAACTTGCAAAACGTCTAGAAAACACAAATTCGGTGATTATTTTCGGAGGAGGGGAATTCGCCAATCTTATTCGCAGATATGATGATGAGATCAACTTTTCAGACGAAGCCAATCACTGGACGGCCATCGATTGCATGGATATAATCGCCAAACTCGTTTGCGATAAGGTTGACTCATGCAAGCTCTCATATTCGATTGAGGATGTTGAAAAAATTTCAGATGAGGGTTTCACTCCCATATTTGTTGTTTCTCAGTTTTTAAGGGAAAATGATCCATTCGAATGCAGTTGGGATGTGACCTCTGATTCGATTTCGGCATATGTTGCGCACCTCCTGAATGCAAACCTTTTAATAGTAACAAATGTAAATGGTATATATACCCAAGAACCGAAAGAGCCAGGTTCAACATTCATAAGTAAAATCGATGCAAAAACATTACTAACTTTTCAGGAGTCGTCGATTGATGTAATGTTACCGTCTCTTTTATTAAGGTATGGGACTAATTGTTATGTTGTGAATGGGAAGTACCCTGAAAGGGTTTTATCTTTAATAGATGATAATATAAATGATTATAACTTCGATTACACACAAATAACAGGTGATTAGAATGAAAAAAGTAGAATGTGTAAGTTGTAAACAAGAAATTCCATTAACTGGAACTTTCGTTGAATTCGAATGTCCAGAATGTGGAGCAAAAATTGCAAGATGTGAAAAATGCCGTACTTTCGGTCACGGTTACAAATGTGAATGTGGTTTTGAAGGACCATAAACTTGAATGGAGGAATTAGAATGGGTGAAGTTTTAACTACAATGAAAATTATGCCAGACAGTCCAGAAGAAGACTTAGAAGCTATCAAAGAAACTATTAAAAATTCAATGCCAGAAGGCGCAGAAATCCACGAAATTGCTGAAGAACCAATTGCATTTGGTTTAGTGGCTATTATCTTAAGTTTCATCACCGATGATGGTGAAGGTGGATCTGAACCTGTTGAAGCAATGGTTTCAGACATTCCTGGTGTAGCCAGTATTGAAATTACTGGTGTCGGAAGATTAATGTAATTTTTCTTCCTTTTTTTTACTCTTTTTTTTATTTTTATAACTGAGGATATTGCCCTAATATCTGCCGATTATGGATAATTATTAATTGATGGAAATTAATCATTTTTAAATATGGTGGATAAGTTTATATTATTTTAACTTCATACATTAAAATGTAACTTTTATTTTAATATTAAATATATTGATATATTGTTTCAGTTAATATATTGATTTTATTCTTTTAAATTAAAAATAAAGAATAATTAGAAATTTTAAACTTAAAAAACTGAATATTATTTAAAATTATTTGGAGAGTTAATAATAAGTGATAAAATGAGAATAGCGATTGTATCTGGAAAAGATGAAGGACCAACAAAATTAAATGCTTTTGACAATGCTTTGAGCGATGCCGGAATAGGGGACGTGAACCTGATTAAAGTGTCCAGCATGCTTGCAGGCAATGCCGAGATATGTGATTTGCCAAAACTTAAGGCAGGGTCAATGGTAAACTGTGTATTGTCAGAACTTACATCAGACAATCCCGGAGATGTTCTAACTGTGGTTGTGGCTGTTGCTATCGGAGATGAATTGGGTTGTGTTGTTGAAACTAGTGGAATAAATAAGGATTCAAAAGACCTGATTGAAGAAGCAGAATATATGGTCAGATACATGATGGAAAAAAGGAATGTCGAAATTAAGAATCTGATTGTTGAACCTTGCACTACTCAGGTTAAAAACATCGCATCTTGTGTCGCATCAGTTGTTTATCTGAATGACGACATTGTAGAAAATCCCTAATGTTTTAATGGATGTGATTGGATGAATTATATTGTTCTTGGTATTCTTTTTATTATTTCCGGATTTTTCATGAAATATTCCGATGATCTGTATGATGTAAACCATGAGTTGACTTTTTCAGCACTGTTGGGAATCATATGCGCTATTGCATCTGCTTTGGCTTCAATTTACAGTAGCGAAGCGGCATACCTTTTCATTTCCATACTGATAGGCAATCTCATAGTTTTAAAGGTGGACGGGCTTCATCATATAATCACTCTGATTGTTTTTTTAGCAATACTTCTGATTGCGGGAATTCCTAACTTGGGATTGGTTATTCTGCTGATTTGTATTTTAGGTATGATAAGTGATGAAATAGGTCATGAGCTAATTCCAAAAAAGACCGATGACAGGTTTTTAAATTTATTTTTTGAATACCGCTTTGTGATGAAGGTTGTAGTGTTACTGCTTGCCCTTTGCGGCGTATTTGATATCTGGATATTTGTCTGCTTTATCCTGTTTGAGATATCCTATGTGGGAGCAGGTATCGTTTTTGAAAAATTCAATTAAATTATTTTGTTAATTTTCTCCTTTTTCTAAAGGAGAAATAAATATTTCTTTAAAAATAAGAGAGTGGGAAAAACAGTTTCATTGGCATTCGATGACCTGCCAAGTCATTTCAAAGTTTTTCTCAAACATCAATTCAACATCATAATCCGGGAAAGCTAACCAGTGATATTGAATTCCCATATACAGGGTATACAATGATTCCACAATGTTTTCAGTTGGGAAGTCCTGTCTGATTTCATTTTGCCTTTTGCCCTCTTCGACAAGGTCGGTTAAAAACATTTTAACATCGTTTCCTGTCTGTGAAATTATCTGATTAACTCTATCATGGGCATATCCCACTGAGGTTAAAAGAAGTACTATGCTGCTGTAATTGATTTTTTCGTTGATGCTTTCAATTTCCACGCCATTTATGTAGTGGTGTAAAATATGAAACAGTGTATCATGGATTCTGTTCTTTGATGAGCCTTCAAGGATGATTTTATCAAAATCGACTTTAATGTAATCCACCATATACTTTTGTAAAATTTCTTCAAATATGTCGCTTTTATCTGAAAAATGATAATAAATGCCGCCGGTTGTCAGTCCGGTACAATTTCGGATTTCACTAATTGAAATATCAATTGTCCCTTTATCCAATATTAATTTCAGCGTTTTTTCAAGAATCATGTCTTTAGTATTCATATAACCACTTTTCATGTTAATTAATTATTCTCTGAATCTTATCTTTTCCCATTCCAAATTAAAATTATCTTCAAAGGTAGGGGTCATATCCTCAATTAAATGTACTTCCCATCTATATTGAATTCCCATATACATGATAATTAATGATTCTGCAATGTCTTCGGCTGAGAAGTCCTGGCGGATTTCCCTATTTTCTTGACCTTCCCTAATAATTTCTGTTAAAAATTCCCTTGATTCTTTTATGAGACTTTGGCTAAGCTCCATAGTTTTTTCATAAGCAAATCCATTTCCACTCAAAACCAGCAATACGGATCTGTAGTCTATTTCATCATCAATCGATTCAATGGGGATTCCGGTTTCTTTTTGCTTGAAAATTTCAGCCATGACATTGTGGATTTTCTCTTTTGCATTTCCCTTTATCTGCCTTAGTTGGTCAATATCAAATTTATAATAGTTTATATAATATTTTTCAATAATTTCATTATATATCTCTTCTTTATTTGAAAAATGGTGGTATATTCCACCGATAGCAATTCCTGATGCGTTACTAATTTGTCTAATTGAAATAATTGAGTCATGATTTTCTATCATTAATTTTAAAGTCGTTTCTAAAATTAATTCTTTTGTGTTCATACATATAATAGTTTATTTTTTTTACTTATTAAATAATGTGGATAACGAACGTTCTGTTATAATAAAAATTGATATGAATGGTGGAAGTTCAGCTATATTGAAAAATACTAATTAAATTCTTGGTTTTTCTCATTAAAACAACAAAAAGTTTATAAATCAAGAAAAAAGCAGATATGGCTAAATATATATTTGAAAAATTATACAATAAAATTAGTCGAATTTTGATTTCAACTTAAATTGAAGGATTGCTTCAATTTTTTTGGAATGAATTATGTATTTTTCAGATTTTGGCTGTTGAAATAACTATGTTTTTGCATTGTTTTTTGTATATAATTCATCTAATAAATTTTTTTATATATATTTAATTTTATTTTTAATTTTTCTAATTTTATACCTTTTTTTTAATTATATTTGGTCTTTTTTATATATGTTGTGTTAAAAATATAAAAAATTGCAAAATTTTTTTAGCTATACAGTTGACTTTGGATAGTAATTCATATATATTAGTTAAAAATAAAGATTATATCATAATAAAGGATATATGATGTCTAAAACGCATTCAGATAACAGAACATTCGTTCTGTTCATATACTTTATTTAAATACGAGGTATTTTGAAAATGAAGATAAATAAGATGGGGGTATTGCTGATTATATCTCTTGTAATGATCATGAGTATTGGTGCAATTTCAGCGGCTGATACAAATGAAACATTGCTTGAGGATGTTAGCGATACAGATATTGAAATGACGTCAATTGCTTATGAGCAAGAAGACAATTCCACTCCAGTTTATCAGAGTGAAAGTGTCAATGACGTTGAAGAAATTAGTGCAAGTGATACTCAATATGAAGTATCGAAACAGAAAGAGGTGAAAGCAGCTTCTAATGCAAAAGGAGAAGTGCTTTCTGCTTCAAACGATGATGTGCTTAAAGCCGACACAAACTGTTTTTACTGGGTAGAAGGAGATAAATGGTACGAAGATTTGATGACTGCCATGAATGCTATTGCAAGTAGTGACAGTACAGTAGGAACAATAAAAGTTTCGGCAGGTACATACACCGAGGATGATGATCCAACCAGCGATGGAGACATCGAAATTGATTTTGACAAGAAAGCAACAATAACTATACAACCTTTTGAAGGTGATCAGGTTATTTTTAGTGGTGAGAAAATAAATACCTACCTCTATATTGTTGGTTCTAATGCCAAATTAACTTTCAATCACATATCTTTCACAAAGGGAAAAGCATCATATGATGGTGGTGCTTTTGAAGTTAAAGGACAATTGACATTGAACTATTGTATACTGACTGATAATTATGCAGACCGTTATGGTGGAGCCGTAAGTGTGTACGGGGGAGGTACATTTGTAGCCAACAATTGTCAATTCACAAATAATAAAGCAAAATCCGCTGGTGGAGCTATCTCCTGTGAGAACACAGGTAGTGTTGAACTTAATAATTGTACTTTTGAAGGTAATAAAGTAGGTGACGATGAAAACGATTTTGGATATGAACACGGTAGCGACAATCCTGGAAGTTGGGTGTTTAATGATTGTAGATTTAAAGGACATGGTTCCCTTGATATTGATGTAGAGGGTGTAACCAAATCAGTGACAATATCTCCTGAGGTTGAGGATGATGTAAACTATGCTGTTTTATATTTAAATGGTGAAGAGTATAAAAGGTTACTTTGCGATAATCTCAATCCTGCAACTTTCGATGACTTGGACGCTGGAACTTATACAGTTTACATGACAAAAGAATGGGAAAAAAGATACTCATATCCTGGAAATACTTTTACAATTGTAGAACCTAATTTTGTCTTGACTATGGGTGAAGATGTTAAAGTATTTGAAACTTTAAAAGACGCAGTAAACGCGATTCCATTTGGTGGAACTGGTGATATTGCTGTTGAAGGCGGAACCTGGACTGGAAGTAATAATTTTAATGTGGATATTGTAAATAAAAATGTTACAATCAGCCCTAAATTAGATATTACAGGATTAGCTGAAGATGTCATTTTTTCATCAGACGCTCAAAATTATTTGTTTTCTGTAGGGGCTAATGGGCAACTAGACATGGAAGATATAACTGTTATCGGTAAATTTATAGATGCGGCATTAAAATTCAATACTGCTTTGGAATGTACAATTACAGATTGTGTATTTAACAACACTTTCAATTTCGAAGATGGACCTGGAACTCCTATTAATGCTGAAAATTCAAATTTAGGACTTTATGGATCTACTTTTGAATCAAATGGCCAAACACTCTTGAAAAACACTATTGCAAACATATATGATTGTACTTTCGATTCCAATCAGGGTATTAATGGTGGAGCAATCAATGCAGATTCCTCTTCAAAATTAAATATTACCAGTTCAGAATTTACCACTAATGTGGCTACTGGTGAAGGTGGAGCAATATATGCAAGTAATCTTGAGGTTCATGACACCTTATTTATGGAAAATATTGCTGAAATTGGAGGTGCTATTTATATAACTGACCTCGCAGACAGTCTCATAAATATTACTGAATGTGTTTTCGATACCAATGTTGCAACCACTTACAGAAACATATACTCTGAATCAATCACAAGAAAAGTCAATTTAGAAGATAATGAATTTGATTTGAACTTAACAATAAATGTAAAAGACAGCGTCTATGGTGTTGAATATATCTTTGATGGTATTTTTGATTGGGGATCCAATTTGAATAACAATTATACCCTTTTATCAGGAACTATCGACGATGAAGATATTTTTGGTGATGCAGTTACTATTGTAGATAATAAATTTAATATGAGTTTGGGAGTACTGCCTGGAGGATCACATGAATTAGAAATGTCTGGAATGTATAACCAAGAGGACAGTAATGATTATTACTATCACCATAATTATTATCCTGATGCAAATGGAAACCAATTCTATTTGGATAATTACCCATATGCAAAAATATTAATTGAACAAGCTAAAATATTAATGAGACTTGAAGTAAACAATGTATTACTGCCTGAAATACCTGTTTTAAATGTTTATGCAAATTGGGATAAAACTTTCACAATTTTCATTGGAAACACAAGATATCAGGTTGAAGTTGTAGACGGTAAAGGTAGCGTACAATTGACTGGCCTTGATTTAGGCAATTATACTGCCATTGGTATGCGCAGTAGTGATGAAAACTTCACTCTTGCATTGAATTTCACAACATTTACAGTAAGCAAAACATACAGCAACTTCCTTGTATTAAGCACAAATGTTGAATATGATACATTAACTGAAGCTGTGGCAAATTCCGGTGAAGATGATACTATCTACATTAAAAACGGAATTTATAAAGACACAGGTATTGTAATATCCAATAAGACTTTAGACCTCATTGCATTGGAAGGTGCAGTCTTTGATGCTCAAGGTCATGATGGCAATTTCATTATAGTTCAGGAAACCGCTGAAGTCACTATATCTGGAATAACCTTCAGAGGAATCAACAACAGAAACACCAATTATGGAGCTATAGTCAATCACGGATATCTTACAGTAAATTCATGTAACTTTACAGACAATAAGATTACAAAGACATCATTTGCTGAAAATGGTGGAGCAGCAATATTCAGTGACGGAGAGTCATTAGATATTGATAATTGTAGTTTCATTAACAATGTCGCACCGTTAAAAGCAAGCACTGCAGCAGTCACATCATTAGGTTATAGTGATGTTTCAATAGCATCTTCCAAATTCATTAATAACACTGCACGTGAAGGTGGAGCAGTGCACATCCAAAACTTAATTCAAATTGAACCAGCAGTTGCTTCATGTGACTTTGAACAGAACACTGCCGTTAAAGGATCTGCAATATATGTCGGCAATAACTCCATATTCGTGAGTGTCTCATTATCCAATTTCAATAAAAACGACATCAAAAATGAGATGGGCGAAGATGCAGAACTTGAAGGTGGAGTAATATATGTTAATGCAAACGATGCTGAAGTAACATTTAATATTGACGCATCCAACTTTGAAAGCAACTCCAACAAGGAGGTTAATGGTGGAGTCATATGCCTTGACGGAATTTCAAACGCAAACATCGACACCTGTACTTTCAATAACAATAAAGGTAAAATGGGTTCTGTTATTTTAATGAAAAACCCTAATAATGAAAAGCTCAGGTTATTTATTGACAACAGTCTCATTATGAACAACGATGCAAAAATTGGAGCTATTGCAACATCTCCTAAAGTTACAGCATTCATTGACGGTTGTGTTCTTGCAAATAACACCGGTGAATACAGAAATATTTACAGCAATGGATTTACCGTAGCTCATGATACTATTTTTGATGTTAAAAATGTTGAATTAAAAGCATTGAATGTTAAATACGGTGAAAGCTCAATAATCAGCGGTACAGCAGATATTGGTGCTAATATCTATGCTGCAGCCAATTTAACAGTCGCTGGTGAAAACGTCACTGTGGAAATCAAAGACAATGCATTCACCTATAATACAGACATATTGAATCCGGGCAAATATCATGCTGTTTTAAACGGTATTTTAGATTACAATGAAAATGCATATCATATGGACAGCATTACTAAAATGTTCAAAGTCAACAGTGCAAGCTTTGATTTGAATGTTTCCGTTGACAATATCACATATGGTGAAACCATAAAAGTCACTGAAACACTACCTGCAAATGCTATTGGTACAATAACCTACCAATTGAATGGAGTATATTATACAAAAGAAGAACTTGAGTCATTGAAATTAGATGCAGGAAAATACACTCTTGTAGCATTATATAATGACGAAGCTTTCGAATCCACATATTCCATTATTGATTTTGAAGTGAAAAAGGCCAATCCAACCATATCTGTAGCGGATGTGGAAGTTGGATCTGACGAAAACATTACTGTAAACATTGAAACAAATGTTCCATCAATCTACACAATAGAAATTGGTGATTACAAACTCATCACATTAATCAACGGCAGCAAGTCCATTGATGTGGATAAGACATTTGCACCTGGAACTTACACAATCAAGGTCACTTCACAGGAACGTGTAAACTACCTGTCAGGTTCTGTTGAGGCAACCTTGACAGTCAATGGAGCATCACTTGGCACTACCAACAATGTTTTAGGCCAATCAGTTGTGACTTCATCATCAGGTAGTCAATCTCCAATTGATGAGATCATCATAAATGAAGAAAACTTTAATAATCTTGAAATGAGTTCCCAGAATGATCTTCTTATTGCTACAAATAATGATATTATTCGTGATGAAGATTCCCTTTTCGATGACTATGAAGAAACTGGCAACTTCATCTACCAAGAGGATGAAGATGACGATGACCCTCAATATTTCGACACTCTGGAAGAGGCAATCGACGAAGCTTCACTGTTTGGTGGTATCATTACAGTTAGAGGCGGAACATATAAGGGATATGGATTCTGCGGAATTGATATTGAAGGAGAATTGGAAATAACAATCAGAGCTTATGGAGATGAAGAGGTTATTTTCGACTGTGAAGGAGAAGATTACTTCCTACATTTAACATATGATACTGAAGTAGAGTGGATTGAGACAGTTCCTCCTATTCCAGTTCCATATAATACAGAAGGTCCTACCATTACACTTGAAAACATTACAGTAATCAATGGATACAACAGTGAAGGTGGAGCTATTGAACTGGTTGCAGGTACCTTGACCATGACCAACTGTAATTTCTACAATAACACTGCTGAGGATTACGGTGGAGCAATATGCATTGGTTCAATGAATTCAGACCAGGATGCAACCCTCATTGCACTAAACTGTACATTTATAGACAATTTTGCAGGTGAAGAAGGTGGAGCAATCTATATTGAGGCCGATCTCGAACAATATTCATCAGCAACATTTGGATTCTGTACATTTTTAGATAACTTCCAGGGAGAAGGGGAAAACCGTAAGATGAATTACTTTGCAGGCCCTGAAATTGAGGAAATAACTGCCCAATATTGTGTTTTCAATGGTACTGGTGAAATATACAACGTTATTATTGATAAAATCAACCAGACAGTCACAATTAACGGTACAGCCACAGATTCATTTGATTCAGTGATTTTAATGTACTTCGATCAAGCCCCTCTATACACAATGTACAATAACGGATCCTTCAATTTCTACATCACTTTTGAAGAAGTATTGGGAGGTAACTATACCGTAGGACTAATGAATGACCATAACTTCAATACATATCTCTTTGGATATAAATTTGAAATGATAAATGCAAATTTCATCATATCAGAGGATGAAGTGTATGAAAACTTAACCGATGCTATTGATGCTGTTGCGGAAAATGGCATTATTTATGCAAATCATAATTACCATATTGAAGAGAATATGGAAATTGAAATCAGAAAATCCTTCACTCTTAAAAATTTCAGAGACCGTATTGTTATTTTCGATGGAAACAGTACAAACTGGTTCTTTACAGTGGCTGAAGGATGCAATGTTGTGTTTGAAGGCATAAACTTTACTGATGGAAGCATAAAAACCAATGCGGCATTTGAAAATAACGGTAATTTAACATTTAAAAACTGTATTTTCACTGATTTTGAAACCGAAGCAATCATATACAATGCTGGTTTCTTAAACATATCTGGCTGTGAATTTTCCGACAATGTAATCAACAATGCAATTGTTTTAAATGAAGGAGAATTATCCGTTGATTCAACCGTATTTGCAGGAAATATCATTAATGCTAATTCCGTAATATTCAACAATGGAAATGCAGACGTTATCTCCACTAATTTCACAGAAAACATTAATTATGGAAATGGTGGTGCAATATACAGCTCTGGCTCATTAAATATTAAAGACAGTGTTTTCCGTGAAAATGAAGGTATTAATGGTGGAGCAGTTTACAGTACAGGAATATTACAAGTTATCAACTCCACTTTTGAAGACAACACTGCAAACGGATACGGTGGAGCAATATACAATGAAAATGAATTAGAAGTCTTTAATTCAACATTCACAGGAGACTATGCAGAAAATGACGGTGGTGCTATTTACAATAATAATATTGCTATCGTTAATAATTCAACATTCGTTGCCAATACCGCAAACGGCAAAGGTGGAGCTATATATAACAACAAAACTTTAAAACTTACAGAATCCATCTTTGGAATTAACGCTGCGGACGAGTTTGCAAACATATACAATGCTGGAGATATTCAATTCAGCAAAAACGTATTTGATTTCTATGATGTGATATTGCACATACCTGATGGTGAATACGGCGTCCCTGTAATAATTACCGGTACACTTGACCCTCAATTCAACATGGATCTTCAACTGGTCTTACCTGGATTTGTCAACCATACTGATGCAACAGTCGACATTACAGAAGGCATATTTGAATATAATGTAGGAGTCATGCCAAAAGGCATTTATGACGTCATATTAAATGAAATCATTTATGACAGCAACGGCAACATCTATTATGGTGAAGCAGTAATTGACAGGCTCATCGTCCATAAGGCAAATGTATACATCAATCTTACTGTTGAGGACATTGTCCTTAGGGATGCATTAGTGGCTGCACCTGTTTTAAAAGTCAATGCAAGCCAAGACGGAATCATCCATCTTCTATTCAATAACAAGTTTTTAACTATCAACATTACCGATGGTTATGGTGAAATAACCTTGGAAAGTGTTGGAGAAGGAAACTACACTGTATTTGCAGTTCGTGAAGGTGATGAAAACTATAATGATGCAGTGAACACAACTACCTTCAAAATCACTGATTATGAAGGCAATTTCATTGTCAACAGTACCGGTCATAAATTCGATTCATTACGTGAAGCTATCAACGATGCTGCAGATGAGGACATCATCTATGTAAACGAAGGAAATTATACTGGTGCTGACAATCTTAACTTAACAATTTCAGGTAAGAAATTAACTATTGCTCCACTAGGAGTTGTTGTTTTTGATGCAAATTCAACAGAGTTATACTTTTTGACTATTGATGAAACTTCCGATGTTACCTTGGAAGATATTGTAATCACTGGTTTTAATACTGATGATTCAGTCATTGATAATTTAGGTAATTTGACTGTTAATGGATGTACATTTGTCAATAACAATTTATGTGAAAAACTTATTGGCAGTTATGGAAATTTAACCATAGTTGAATCTGAATTTTATGACAATGTCCTAAGTGCTTACCTTATTTATGTTGCAAGTTCAGGAAATCTCATTGTTAACGAGTCAACATTTGAAAACAACACTGTCGACAATGTTGGTAACCTCATTTCAATAGATTTCGCGAATTCAGCAAAAATCATATCAAATGAATTTGTTGATAACATGGTATCAGGCAATATCATTTCTGTTAATCTATGCAACGATGCTCTCATTAATTCTGTGTTTGCCAATAACACTCAGGGCAATAATGTTATTTCTGCAGATAGAAATTCCAATCTGCTTGTTGAAAATTCCGTATTTACAGACAATGAATTGAGCAATATTATTTTCTCAACAAATAACAATCAAACAATCTCAGGATGTACATTCGTGGACAATACTGTTGAAAATGTTGTTTATAGTGAAGACAATAATCTATCCGTTTTAGGATCCACATTTACAGCCAACACCCTTTCCGGCAATGGAGCATTAAACATTCAATCAAATGTGAGTGCAACTGTCGATGGATGTGTGTTTACAGACAATAATGCAGACAGTTACAGAAACATCTATAGTGTTAGTTCTGATGTAAAAATCACCAATACCGTGTTTGATGCTATAAACGTTGATTTTACTGTTAATGACATTGACTACGGACAAAATGAAACAATTGAAGGTACTATCGATATCGGTACAAACCTCAACTTTACTGTTAATTTGAAAGTCGACTCCAAAACTTATTCAGTAAACGTAACTGACAATAAGTTCACCCATAAATTAACACGTCCTAGCGCTGGAGACCATACTGTAGTATTGAATACCGAAGACAGTAATTCAAACAGCTACATTTTTGATAAAATAACTAAAATATTCACTGTCAACCAAATAGAACAGCTATTAAACGTTACAATTAAAGACATTAATTATGGTGAGAAATTAAATGTTACCATAATCGCTAATAAACCTAACAATGTTGTCTTTGAATTGAACGGCAAGACCTACACTAATGAGACTCTGCAAAATCTCATATTAGCTGCTGGTGATTATTTAATTGTTGCAAAATCTAGCGGAGATAAAAACTACCTTCCGGCTACAGCATTCGTTCATGTGAAAGTTCACAAGGCCGTACCAAACATAACTGTAAGTAATGTTTCAGTTAAATATGGTGAAGAGATTAAAGTGGATGTAAGTGTCAGTATTCCTGATTATTACACAGTCTTTATAGGTGATAAATCAGTTTCATTATATGTTAATGACAAAGCAACATTCACATTCAACGGTACAGACTTCAAGCCGGACACTCATGAAATCAGGGCTTATGTATTTGAAACCGACAATTATACTGAAGCATCCGCTAATGCGACTTTAACTGTCAATAAATCTGACGCATTCTTCAGGTTGTCAAACGTTGTAATCGGTTATGGTGAAAATGCAACTATCACAGTAACCGCTCCTGTCAATGCATCTGGAAACATTACATACACCATACGTGACAGTGAAGGGAACCTGGTTTTAAATATCACTCAATCATGTCTTGAAGACCTTGTTGTTCCTAACTTGAAACTAGGAACCTATACTGTTACAGGTACTTATAGTGGTGACGATTACTACACTAAGGAGTCCAGAGTCAATTCCAGTACAATAACTGTGATCCGAGGTGAACCAACTATTGAAATTGACCTTGGAAACATAACTGGCAACACACCTGAAATTACCGTGAGATTGCCTGTGGATGCCACCGGAAATGTAACTCTCCTTGTAAATGGTCAAGTGATACAAGTCGTTAATGTGACCAATGGTAGTGCAGTTGTTAAGGTTAGAGACTTAAAACCTGGTAATAATACTGTTACTGTTGTCTACAGCGGTGACGGCAATTACACTCAAGCCAATAAGTCAGTTGTCATCAAGAGCAATGCTTCAATTATTTCTTCTGACATGACCAGAGGTTATAACAGTGGACTGGATTACACTGCAAATTTATATGATGCGGGTGGATCTCCACTTGCAAACACAAATGTGGCAATCAAGGTTGGCACAACCACCTACACTGTCAAAACCGATGCTAATGGTGTCTTGAAATTTAACAAGAAATTGGCTGTCGGAAATTATGGTGTTGTCATTATTAATCCGGTAACCGGTGAATATAAACTGAATAATCTGAAAATAGTTAAAAGAATCACAGGCAACAAGAATGTGAATATATTCTTCGCTGATGGATCCAAATATAAAGTCCGAATTGTTGGTGACGATGGTAAGTATGTTGGTGCAGGTCAGGTTGTTAAAATGAGAGTTGCAGGCAAAAACTACTTTGTCAAAACTGATAAGAAAGGTTATGCTACCCTTAAATTACGTTTAAGTGCTAAAACTTATAATATTGCTGTATCATATAAAGGTTTTGCCACTAAAAACAAAGTTAAAGTTAAATCTGTTGTAAAACCTGTTAAAAAGACAGTAAAAGTTAAAAAGACAGCTAAAAAACTTAAAATCAAAGTTAAACTTAAAGGCAAAAAAGTCCTTAAAAAGAAAAAAGTTTACATGAAGTTTAAGGGAAAAACATACAAGGCTAAAACCAATAGTAAAGGTATTGCAACATTCAAAGTACCTAAAAAAGTTATCAAAAAACTTAAGAAAGGTAAAAAATACACTGCGAAATTCACCTACAAGGTAAAAGCAAACGGAAAAACACTCAAAAACATTGCTAAATGTAAAGTATATGTGAGAAGATAAAACACAAAAATTTTGAGGATTTTTAAATCCTCACTTTCTTTTTTTTTTAACGGTTGGATCATTTAATAAAGACGCACAGTTTTTACAATCGATTTTTTAAGTCTTCAACAAGTGATGTATGCTATTTTTTGATGGGATTTAGACGAACCTAAATTTTCCAAAACCTTTATATATCACTTTCAATATACTTTATAACGATTGTTATAGTATAAATGTTTCCCCAAAATTTAGGCTTGCCTAAAAATTTAGAAACATTTATATACTATGACAACCAACTTTTATACAAGTGACATAAATTTAGGCATACCTAAATTTTCACTTAACAAAACATATTATTAGTCAAATAATGGTTGAATTATCTCACACTTTTACTCTCACAGGTAACTATTAGAACTTTTTATCTGATAAAATTTTCTAATGGGAAAAGTGAAAAGATTTTCAACAATAATAATACAATCTCCAAAATATAGGTGTTATTAAATTAGTTTTCCACAATTTTCTAATTTAATACACAGGAAAATTTATCTGCCAAAAAATTTTCCAAAAAACAAGTCGTGGTGTTTATTTAACTCTCCTCAACCAAAATAAACACCAACTACTCTATTTTTAAAAATAATTATGAAAATTATTGATTTTTATAATATTACTAAAAGTAAGAAATAGGATTTTCGATTACTTACCACTTTTCCGTGGACAATTTATAAAATAATGTATTGTCATCACCAATTATAAAATTTTGCTTTTTGTTTTCAACAAGTTTGGATATTCATAAAAACATAAAGAACATAAAAAAATTTTATGATTCTTATGTTTCTTATGTTTTCATTAATCAATTGAGGTTTTCATAATCAATTTCTTAATGGAAAATATTTTCAGTGTTAACGTAAAACATTCTACCTGATTTTCGATTTCATTAATTAAACATTTTTTGAAGAGGGATATTAATAAAATCGAGGTTATAAAAAAAAATTTAATTGATGGTGATGGATTTAAAGTAGTTTATTTGACTGTTATGGTATTGGTGTTTTTCTGTTTGCCGTATGTGGTTTTTATTTTGTATTTTCCTTTTTTGAGGTTTTTGACTTTGATTTTAGCGATTCCTTTTTTATTGGTTTTTGCCTTGTATTTTTTGCCGTTGATTTTAAATGTTATTTTCTTGTTTTTAAGTTTCTTTCCGTTTTTGTTTAAAAGCTTTGCAGTGTATGTTAGTGTTTTTCCCTTTTTGATTTTCTTGTTCTTGGTAATTAATGTAGGTTTAACAGTGATCTTGTTTGAAACCTTTATGTTTTTATAGGTTGATGTGATAGTGTATTTGCCTGCTTTTAGGCTAAGTTTTAGTGTTGCATAACCTTGGCTGTCTGTTTTCACATTAACGGTATTCTTGTTTATCTTGATGCTTACGATTGCGTTTTTAACCGGAACGTTATTGTTCAGCACCTGCACCTTATACTCCTTGTTTGCACCGTAATACTGCACGATGTTCCTGTTTTCGGTTATTTTATAATTGTTTGCGATTACATTAAATGTGCCTGTGGAAGTGGACATTGAAAGCAAATCAGTGCCCTGGTATGTGGCAGTGAAATCATATTTGCCTGCCTTAAACTCGCCAAGATTTCTTGAACCCTCACCGTTGGTGATGATGATTCTGTAATAATTGCCGTTGATTTCAAGAACCAGATCACCTGACAGTTTCTGATTGTTGATGTCAGTCAGTGTTGCTGTAACTATTAAATCATCATCTTCATTGACATTGGCAATGCTTACCTTAAGCACAGTGCGGACCTGATTTAAGACAAGTATCTCAGACACGGTTCTGGACTCATAATTATTGTCCCCATTGTAGGTTACGATAAGGTTATATGAACCGGTATTCAATGGGCTTATTAGCCATGAAGCGTTACCGTTAATAATTGTCCTGTTTCTTGGGGAGTATTGTCCCTGAATGCGGAAAGTGACATTACCGGTTGCATCATCATTTAAAACAGCATCAATTTGAATATTAGTGTTTAACACTAAAGGTGTAGTCTTGACGGTTATTGTCGGAGTCGCCTTTTTAACATTGACCTGAATAGTGTCACCTGATCCTTGGTATATGTTGTCTCCGTTATATCTTGCAGTTATGATATGGTTTCCTGAGGGAATGTTTTTAAAGATTGCTTTTGCCTGGTTGCCGGTTAAATTGACTGTCTGTGTTTGATTGTTTAAGGTGAATGTTACAGTGCCGGTTGCACCAGCAGTCACCCATCCAGTTACACTTACCTCTTCGCCGTAGGTAATGTTGGATGAGGATATGGTAATGCCGGATATTGCATTCTTGATGCTGAATTTGATTTGAATTGTCTGGTTGATGTAGTTGTCATCACCGCTGTAGATTACAGTCAAGTTGTGTTCGCCCACGCTTAAATTTGGAATTGAGAGTGTTGAAGATTGGTTAATTATAGTGTTGTCCACGATTAGCGTGATGTTTCCGGATGCGCCGTCAGGCAATGTGGCTGTTATCACTTCAACTTCGTTTGCAAGAATGTCCTTGATGTCTATGATGATTCTTGCCGGATTGACAGTTATAATATCTGAATATGTGTTGTTTTTATATGAGACGGTGATGTTGTATTTGCCTGCCCTGCTTTGAATCGGAAGCTTTGCTGTACCGTTTTCATCAGTGGTTAATGTGATTGTCTGGTTTTTAAATACAACTGTAATGTTTGTGTACTCATAAGGATTTCCGTCAGTGTCAAAGAGGCTGATGATATAGGTGCCCGGCTCCTGCTCATTGAAGACATTATCTGTTGTGTTGATGATTGCCCTTCCCTCAATTATGCTTGTTGTGTTCCATGAAACGTGTGAGTAGACATCATCTCCAAGGTATAGTATGTAGATGTAGTTGGTTCCTCTTTTGAACTTGACCGGGAAATTGCATGATCCATCAGTCAGGTTCATTATTAAAACAGGGTCATTGTTTATGTAGACTCCAACTTCGCCGGTACAGTCGGTGTAGTCTGTTTTGACAAGGATGTTACCTGTCAAATCATCATTGTTTGTGATGTCCACTGTAAGATTGGTTGTTTTTCTTGAAACAGTAAATGAGGTTGTTGCATTTGAAGGGGCGTACTTCTTGTCACCCGGATAGTAGACTGATACATGATAAATTCCATTTTCCAGGTTGGTTATTGTGATTGGAGTCACTGTATTGTTTAAAAATATTGTATCGTTAACACCGTTTATTATGAGTATTGCCTCGCCTCTGACATCACCTGGAGTGATTGTGATGTTAACGGTTGCATTGGCCTCTCCTTCCTTGACGTCATTGGCAGATAGTGTGATGTTGGTTTTCCATTTGCTTACAACAAAGAGTGTGCTTGCAGAACCTGATTGATAATACTCATCCTCATCAAATATTACAGTAATATTATAAACACCCACGTTTCTGTTGATTGTCAAGGTTCTTGTTGACTGTGTGGAGGCATCCTTGGTGTAGACTCCGTTAACATAAAGCTTACCTGATAATTTGGCAGATGAAGGAGTGATTGTAATTGTTATCCTGCCTGTTTCACCATACCTGACTTCAGGAGCAACCACAGTGATGTTGGTAGGCATTTTATAAACGCTGAACATGTAATTCTGATTTAAAACCTTAAAGTATTCGCCGTCACCGTTATAGTCAATGCCCATAATGTAGCTGCCGGGCTTTAAGGATTCATTAATTGTGAAGCTGCACTCACCATCAGTTAAGTTCACAGTGGTCTTTTCATTGTTTAATGTGAATGTAATGTTTCCGGTCGGTGTGGTATTGTTTCCTGTGACTTTAATGTGGAAAGTGATATTGTTTCCATCATTATATGTTATGTTGTTGTAGGTTACTGTCATCCCAGCCGGCTTTTTAGCAGCATCAACAATGGCTGAAGTTTTAAAGTTTAATATGCTTGCACTTATAATGTATTCGGCACTTTTTTGAGTATAGCTGAACTGGAATGTGAACTTGTCTTTTATGCTGGTGGTGATGTTCACATATTCTCCCCTGTCATTAACAGTTGTGACGGTCATGTTCAAATCAAGAGGTATGAGTAGATTTTCCCATCCATCAAATCCGATTATTTCCTCTCCATTGGTAAGGGCCAAGTTTAAGGTAATGTTTTCTGTCTGGTTGAACATGATTGGATAGTAATCTTTTTCAAAAGTTGGTGTGAAATAGTAGTTTTCACTTTTACCTCCATCTGCATTGAATAAAAAGCTATTAGGTGGTGCTTTGATGATTGGATTTGGTTCAAATGGATATTCTGGAGTGTTCATTTCATTTGAATACATTATTTTCAGTTTTCCGGTATTGTATATGTTTATTGAACCGTCGCCTTGATATAATTCTGACCAGTCGCTAATGAAATTATGGTCAAAGAGGCTGCCTCTGATTTCCATATTTCCATCGTTTTTTATGGTTCCGTAATATCTATGTTGTCTGTCACTTGTTGAAGAAATCAATGCATTGTCTTTAAATAATGTGTTTTTTATAATTGCATCGGCGTCTTGAGCATTATAAATTACACCTGAATGCACTCCAATAAGGTAAACAAAATCCCCTACCCATTTTTCTATCTGGTAACTGAATGGATGGTTCTGGGTTATTTTGCTGTTTTCCAGATTTAACACATGGTTATTGTATATTGCAGCTCCAATAGCATTGCATTCTTTTATTTCAGTGTTTGAGATGTTTAATGTTCCGGTATTGTATATTCCACCACCATTAATATTAACATTATTATTTGTGCCATAAATTTTGTTATAAACTTTACATGCCATTATTTTTGAGTTGTTAATTATTGTCTCGCCGGTGTTATATATTCCTCCGCCGTTTGAGTTTGCAGCAGTGCTTTGCATCAATGTTGTGTTTTCAATTGTGAGTTTGTCGCTATTGTATATTGCTCCGCCAGTTACTCCCTGAATATTTTGAATAATGGAGTTTAATATGACCAGATTGTTATTATTGTATATTGCTCCTCCATTCATTGCTGTTTTATCGGCGCCGGAGTTATAGCTGTTGTAAGTGTATTTGCTGCTGATTTTTTGACTGGTCTGTGCCGGATATATTGATGTGCCTGCAGTTATCATGTTTTCCATTAATGTATTGTTTAATGTCATTTTCCCGTCATTGTAGACAAGCCTGTAGTTTATGTTGGTGAAATTCACATCATTTAAAGTAGCGGCGTTTCTGTTGTAAATCACTCCTTTAAGTATTGTAGTTTCAATTGGTAAGTTGTATGGTAGTTTATTGGTGTTGGCAAATATTGTATCTGTTATTTTTAGCATTCCATTGTTGTAGATTAGACCTTTATCACTTGAGGGTCTTTCTTGAGATATTTGTAGAATGTTTTTGATATTACAGCTATCCAGTTCTAATTCTCCGTTATTGTTTATTAATCCTAAACTGTTGTCTTTAAATGTACAGTTTATTAGTTTTAGCTTTCCATTGTTGGAGATTATATAATTGCTGTTTCCGGAAAATGTCATATTGATGAATGTTGCTTTCACATTATTTTTTATTTCAAATGCTGTTTTAGTATTGGTAAGTAATATTGATGCGTTATTTCCGGTGATTGTAATGTCTTTTGTGATTTCAACTGTTTCGTCACTGTCATGTATGAGAATGATATTGTTAAGATCTATCACTCCATTATTGCTGGCTTGTTCCAGAGCTTTTTTAAGGGATTTTAACGTATTGTTCCAGGTTTCATTTGAAGCATAAGTGTTGTCTATGTTGATTTGTGTAGTGTTTAATGCTGTAATGTAGGTGTTTTTTACCTTTTCAAAATATAATGTGTTGGAGTATACTCCGAATAGTGAAGTTGTTAAATAACTGTTTTGATGTATTGTATATGTGAATGGTACATCGGCAGTGTATGTGACTTTTGGTTTAACTTCTGGAAGGTTTAAATCACCAATATTAATTTTTTTTATTAAAGTGTCATTTTCATAAACATGTATGTTATAGTTGGAGAATTCACCATCACTGAAAGGAGTTACGAATGAAAAATGCATATTCATTGTAATATTTCCAGTAGTTTCAAAATCCACCGTATCTTTGATTGACAATGTAATTTTTGTGGAATATGGTGAAAAATCAGACAGTGTATCCTCATCCTGATTTTGCAGCAGCATTTCAGATTGCGTGGTGTTTTCTTGACAATATGCTATTGCATCATCATCGTTTATATTTTCATTAATTTCAATTGTATCTTCATTCATTGCATTTAAAGAATCAGTATTATTTTCTGCTGCACTAATATTGGTCACATTGACCAATATCAGTAAAATTAAAAGAAATAATATGATTTTTTCTATTCTCATAAACTATTAACTCCTTATTATTTTCAATACTTGTATATAATATATATTACACAGTTATAATTAATAAGTATACAAGATAAATTTATATAGTTTTTTACACATATTAAATTACATTAGATATTTATTCAACTAAATAATACATTATTTCTTTTAATAAAAATGTCTGTCAATTCCTTGAATATATATTTAATAATCTGAAAATTGGTTAAAGAAGGAATAAATAATGAATATAAAAAGGATTTTATTATTATTTATTTTACTCATGTTTTTTGTAGGAACAAGTGTTGTTTGTGCAGAAGATGTGAGTGATATTGGGGAAATATCATCTGATGAAGTTGCTGATGAAGTAATTTCTGTAGATGATGATGTCAATGATGTTTCAACATCTGATGTTGATGAAGAGACTTCTATTGTTCAATCAACTCAAGATGATTATACTTGGGCTGATTTCCAATCAGAAGTTGAAGATACAAGTGTCAATACTGTTAAATTAAATAAGAGTAACATTGCTCCATCAAGCAGTAGTTCAGATCAGGTTACAATAAATCATGACATTACTATTGTTGGTGGTTATGGATATTATATAGGTAATGCAGACTGGAATAGTGCTGCATCATATGATTACATTCCAATGATTACTTCAGGAAATAATTTAAATGTAAAATTTGAAAATGTTACATTCCAATACTTGTCAAATAATATTTTAATGAAACTGATGGGTAATGGAAACTATGCTTTTAAAAACTGTGTATTTACAAACATTAACTGTACAGGTTCTCACCAGTCAGTAATCTGGTTGAATTACGGATATGCATTACTTGAAAATTGTACTTTTACAAACATCAAATCAAGTTTTGGTGCAATAACCAACTACTACTCCTCTTGGGGAACTGGTGTAAATAATGCTAGAATGACTGTTAGAGACTGTGAATTTTATGATAATATTGGTTTAAGTGAACCTGGTTGTATTAATAACTGTGGTTATTTGGAAGTTTATGATTCTACTTTTGAAGACAACTCTGCTGCATGGTGGGCTGGTGCAATACACACTCACAACTATGCAAATACAAGTATTTGGAATTCTGTATTCAAAAATAATAGAGCAGGATGGAATGGTGGAGCATTATATGCTTACAGTGATTTACAAGTATATAACTCCATATTCGTAGAAAATGCTTGTACCGGTCAATATGGTGGAGGTGCCATAGGCTCCAGTAATAGAGTTAGAGTAACTGTAGATAATAGTACTTTTATAAATAATACTGCTTCTGCAAGTAGAGGTGGAGCTATATGGGCTAATGGTCCTGGATATTTAACAGTTGATAAAAGTTTATTTGTAAATAATACTGCTAGGGAAAATACTGAGGGACAAGTGATGTACTATTCATATACTGGTAGCAGTGATACTGCAGCATATTTCACATACACTAATAATAGAATTTATGGTCCAAATAATGGTGTAAATTCTATTTATGCAGGTAATAGTCATTTACAGGTTTTTGCTGAAAACAATACTATTGATGATTACTCCAATTATACTGAGCCTGCGGACGATCCAATAACTGGTACAATTACAATACCTGGTGATGTTTCTATTGGTACTCAAGTTTGGAATTCTATTTTAAGTGGTGCTGTAAAAGGTACTCCTTTAGTTGATGGCAATGTGGTTTATGTTCCTAATGGAAATTCAATTTATTGTTTAGACATTAATGATGGTAGTTTAATATGGAATGTTTCTTCCAACTTCTATTATTCTTCTGAATTTAATAATTTCCATGATTTAGTATTGCATAATGGTGTTTTAATTGCTCCTTGTGATTGGGATAAAGTATACTTCTTTAATGCAACAAATGGTAATGAAATACAACCTGCATCTAATATTGTGGAAGGTTCAAGTTATTATGCTCCTTTAGTTGTTGGCAATACCATTTACATTAGTAATGATTATGGTAATGGTGATAACAGTGATACTTGGGTGTCTGTTATTGAGTATAATGGTGGTGTTTACAGTTATGTTGGCAGTCTCTTTGAGATTACTGGTGTATCTGAGAGTGCTTTACTTTCACAACCTATCTTATGGAATAATCACATTTATGTAAATACTGTTAATGGTTTAGTTTCATATAATTTAAATGATGGAACTACCAGTAGTATAAGCGGTACTGTAGGTAATCCTATTATTGATGCTAGTGGTAATATTTGTATTTTATCCAATAATGGTAATAGTCTTTCATTATTAGATTCTAATTTAAATGTAATGTCTTCAGCTGCACTAGATGGTGCATGTGATATGCTAGTTAGTGATGGTAATGGTAATGTTTACACTGTAGATGAAAATGGATATATCTACTATGCTAGTTATACTAGTTCTTCATTATCTTGCAGTAAAACTACATTCTATATTAATCCAATCACAACTGCTATGACTTGTTATGATGGTCAACTTTACATTGGAGACAATAATGGAATATTATGGGTTTTTAATGTCGATTATTTAAGTGCAGATGATATTGATGAATATAGTTTATATTGGGCATTTGATACTGGTTCTGCTATTACTGGAGGTATTGTTGTAACTATTGATGGAACTACATACTTTGGTACTTCTGATGGTCATTTTTACAGGGCAAACAACCAAGTTTTATAAAATAAATAGTCTTCTCAGTGATTTTTTTATTCCTAGGAGCTTTGAATTTTAATAAACAATATTATAAGTAGTGGATGAGAATTTTAATAAACTCTCACTACTTTTTTTTAATTTTAAAGGGCATGAATAATATGAAATCTAATAAATTTACATTTATACTATTTATTTTTTTAATTTTAATAAGTATAAATTATATTTCTGCAAGTGACATTAATGATACTGATTTAAATTCTAATTCATTAGAAGTGGATTTTGATAATTCTATTTTAAGTTCATCAGAGACAAATTCACAAAATGATGAATTGATGGATAGTGATAATTCCAATGAAATCTTAACAGAAAATGATAATCTGAATCATATTTATGTATCTCCAGAAGGTACTGAAAATGGGTCTGACGAGTATCATCCAGGTAATTTTAAAGTTGTATTGTCTAATACAAATTTAAAAGATAATACTATAATTCATATGCAAAATGGAACTTATTTAATTGATGGAACAACTATTACAGTTCAATCAAAAAATAATATTTCTATAATTGCAGATAATTATGGATCCGTGGAAATATGTGGTAACATTAAGAATAAAAAATTATTTACACTCAAAGGAACTACTAGTATATTTTGGAAAGATATTATATTCTCATCTATTCAGGCAAGTTCAGGTTATGTTTCTACTGAGGGAACATCATCTTGCACATTTGAAAATTGTATATTTTTAGATAGAAACGATTTCAGAAAAGCTTTTATTAGTGGTCCTACTTCAACTGCAACAAATGTTACTGTTAATATTAATAACTGTTATTTTTCCTCATTTGGATATAACATGGTTTCTGCTAAAGGAACTGTTTTAATTAATAATTCTATTTTTAAAATAAACAAACTTGAAAATGAAACTTATAATAATTTTCGTTGTATAAATATTCCAACAGATAGTAGTTTTAGGATATTCAACTCAACTTTTTATTCTAACTATGATTATCTAAATTTAGTAAATTCAAAAGGAAATTTAATTTTTGAAAAAAATAGTTTAAATAATCATTACTCCTTTAATCTAGAAAATAGTGGAAAATTATCTTCACATACTACTCTCACATTTTTAAATGGTGAAGATGAATTGAATGTTGCTGAGGGAGGTAAACTTAATATTAATGCTACTTTGGTAGATGATTATGGAAATATTATTATCCTCCCTGAACTTAAATTCACTATTTTTGGAAATAACTTTACCTATAACAATGGTGTTTATCAAACTGAAGTTAGCGTTCCAGAGGAATCTGGTAACTTTTCTATAGATGTTAGTGAAGAAGTATTTGAAAAATATCTTGGCTATTGTACAGTAAAAAGTCCAGAGTTAATTGTTAAGAAAGGTCAAAATATTACAATGAATGCTACTGATATGGTGTATGGTGAAAGTACTAATGTAAATGTCACTGTTTCCACCATGGAATCCGGAAATATTACATATAGTATTAGAAACTCTAATTATGATATTATTAAAGAATTTACTAAAGAGTTTTCAAATAATATTAGTGGTGCAGTTATAGACAATCTAGATGCCGGCACTTATACTCTTTCAGTTACTATTCCTGAAACTGGGGATTATGCAGCCACTACTGTTTCTAAAACTTTAACTGTTAATAAGGCAAATATTGTTGTCACAGTAGATAATACTACTGTTGATAAAAACATTACTGTTACTGTTATTGTACCTGGTGAAGGTTCCGGTAAAATTACTCTAAGAATAGGGCGTGTCTATGTTGGAGGTTATGCTAATAGTATTAGAGTTATAAATAATCTTGATGTTAATTCTGGTGTGAATACTTTTTCATTAGATCCTTTGCCTGCACAGGATGACTATGCATTAGGTTTTGAATTCAAAAGTTCAAGTTCAAATTATAATGATTTTTCAAATAATGCATGGAATAATGCAGAAAATCGTGCTAAACTTATCAAGTTTAAAGTATCTAAATTGGATTCTAATTTAAACATCACTGCTGATAATGTTGATTGGGGAAATAATGTTACTGTAAGTATCACTACTGATTCAAGATTCACTGGCAACATCACTGTCAAGTTAGGTGATGAGGAAAAATTAGCTGAAATCAAAGAGGGTTCAGGCAGTGTTTCATTTGCAGACCTTAAGGCAGACACTTATAATGTAACTGCCAAGTTCAATGAAACAGACATGTTCACCTCCTCCCAGAAGGACATTAATGTCACTGTAAATAAAGTGAATTCAACATTGACTTTAGGTGATGACATTATTTTTGATTGGAATAAGTCTGGAACCACATCTGTTTCATATGCTGGTGCAACTGGTGTAAATGCTGCAATAGATGATAGGGAATTTGAATTTAAGGATGGTGTTATCACTGTTTCCGGTTTGGCTGCTGGAAACTACACTTTAAGTGTAACTACTGTTGCTGATGAAAACCACACCAGCATAACCAGAACAGTTAACGTTAGGGTTAATAAGGTTAATTCAACATTGACTTTAGGCGATGACATTATTTTTGATTGGAATGAGTCTGGAACCACAAATGTTGTATCATATGATGGTGCAACCAGTGTTGAAGCTAGTGTAGATGGCGGGGTTGTGAGTGTTGATGGCAACACCATTACCGTTTCTGGTTTAAGTGCAGGTAACCACACTTTAAGTGTAAGCACTGTTGCTGATGAAAACCACACAAGCATAACAAAAACAGTCAGTGTTAAGGTCAATAAGGTTAATGCAACTGTTAACTTGAATGACATTGCTTTTGATTATGGATCTTTTAATTCCACTACATTTGATGGTGAAGGTATTAAAAATGTTACTGCAACTATTTTAAACCAGCCTGATGCTAAGATTGATGTTTCAGCAAACACCATTACTGTTTCTGGTTTGGATGCTGGCAATTACACTTTAGAGGTTATTGTTGTTCCGGATGAAAATCACAATGTTGTAACCAGGACTGTTAATGTCACTGTCAACAAGGTTGATTCAACTGTTGACATTAGAAACAATGCGGTGGTTTATGATTACGGTGATATTGGCTACTGCAGTATTTTTACTGAAGGTGCAGTTGATTTTGCTGTAGTTATTGTTGATCATCCTGAAGCTATTATCAAAATTGATGAACATGATATTGCAAATATCACCGGTTTAAATGCAGGCAATTATACCTTAAAAGTAACCACCAATCCTGACAAGAATCATAAATCTGTAAGTAAAACTGTTAATGTGACTGTCAATAAGGTTGATTCCAAACTCACCGTTCCGGACATTACTTTCACTTATGGTGAGTCCGCAACTGTCAGTGCAGTTATAGGTAATGCATCCAGTATTGCTGGTGTTAGTGTTGTTGGTCATCCTGAGGCTAATGTTACTGTTAACGGTACTAGCATTACTGTTTCCGGTTTAACTGCAGGCACTTATACTTTAACCGCTTCTACTGTTGGTGATGTTAATTATAATCCTGTGACTGTCAATGCTACTGTTACTGTTAAGGGTGTTGATGTTCCTGCGGCTCAGGCTTTAAGCACTAATGTTCCTGCTAACAGTCAGTCTCCTACTTTCAGCATCAAATTAGATAAGGATGCTACCGGTAATTTCACTGTCAGTGTTGACGGTAAAGTGGTTGACACCAAACCTTTAAAGGATGGTAGTGCAAGTATCACTGTTGCTAATTTGGCTGCTGGTAATCATAAAATCAGCATCAGCTATTCAGGTGACGGTAAGTATGCTCCTATCACTCAAAACACTACTTTAACCATTAAGGCTCCTGCTGTTGTTAAAAAGGCCACTAAGATTGTTGCTAAAAAGAAAACATTCAAGGCTAAAAAGAAAGTTAAGAAATACACTATAACTTTAAAATCCGGCAAGACACTCCTTAAGAAGGTTAAGGTTACTTTGAAAGTTAAGGGCAAAACCTATAAGGCAACCACCAACAATAAAGGTAAGGCTACCTTTAAGATTAAGAACTTGAAGAAAAAAGGTACCTATAAGGCTGTTATCAAGTTCAAAGGAAACAAGAACTATAAGGCTTCAAGCAAAAAAGTTAAAATTAAAGTGAAAAAATAGGGATCATCATAATCCCTATTCTAATTTTTTTTTTAAGTGTCTACTTATTTTACCAAAATGATATATTATACCTCGAACATAAAATAAATCATATTTTAATATTTATTAAAATATTTTTATATTATGGATTATGTTGGAGGTGAAAAAAATAAAAGTTTCATGGAAAATATCATTGTTGGCCATGATGTTTCTGCTTTCATTGGCGGTCGTTTCGGCTAATGAAGACAATTCCACTACTGTAATCTCTGATTCGTTTAATGAGACTTTCACAGTCTCATCGGTGGAAATTCAGGAAGACATTGCGGACAATCATAGTTTAGGTGAAGCTGACACTCCAGACTTAACGATTAATATCAATCAGGACAACGTTGATGATTATTTTGTAGGGGGAACACTGAAGTCCTCTTACGCTTATGCTAATTTATTCATATCAGAGGATATGGATGGCCTTGGCATATTGAAAATCGAGGCAAGCAACGTTACAATTAACGCTAATAACCATACATTGAAAAACACTGTTTTCAGCATTGAAGCCAGTGGAGTAACATTGAGCAATGTTATTTTGAATGTAAGTCAAGAGTTTGAAGACAATGACAATGCGGCAATACTGATTTGGGATGCAGATGATGTGGGAATTTACAATACTGTTATAAACTACATTGTCCCAAGGGATATCAGTGCATATGGAATATACAGTGAGGGGACAAACAGGAATTTGATTAACAATTTGAGGCTAATCAACAATACAGTCAATTTCATTGCCGATAATCCGTATGAGGGTCGAGATTTTGCATTGTGTTTGGAGTATTCGAATAATGCTATTGTTGAAAACAATACTGTTAATGCAAGGTTGCCTTTAAGGACTGTTGTTTTTACAGGAACTACTGCAATGATGTATTCCGAATTTGCACTTGCAGTGGGCATAGGCAACTGTGACAATCTGACATTCAACAACAACATTGTCGATTGTGAGGTCAACAGGAGAACCGAGTGCAGCGATCCTACTTTGGATGCGGTGTTCATATGCGATTCTAAGGATGCAAGGATTACAAACAACACCATCCGTCTTACGGATTTCATCACATACAAGGATGAGCCCAACTATCTTTATGCGTTGGATGTTTATCGTGATGACAATCTTTTGATTGAAGGCAATAATATTCATGTTGAAACCAGCGGAGGTGCTTTTGCTGCCGGAACCGCTTATCCTATTCAGCTGACAGGGCCTGCCAGTGGAGTCATTATTCAGTACAATGACATCTACTCCAAAAGCAACGGTCCCAACATCGGTATTTATTCCCAGAATTTCAACGGGGAAAACTACCTGACCATTCTCAACAATCATATGAACATTACCGGTCTTGCAGGCAATCACAGCTGGGCTTTGGTTGCAGGTATTGAGGCGCAGGATGATAATGATGTTGTCATGAACAATGTGATTGAGCTTCACAATATCAGGCAAACTTCAAGGGATGATAATATCTATGGTATTTCATATTCCCAGGAGACTGACGGAAGGCATTCATATCGTGTGGTGAACAATACCGTGATAAGTGACGGTTACTATCTTGCACATATGCTTGATGCTGACAACACTACCGTGACCAATAATACTCTGGTGAGAACTGACAAGTATTCGGATACTGATTATGATCCCTTCAAGCGTGGTAAGGCTATCGGTGAAGGAACTGATGAGTCCAAGAACAATGACTTTTCAGGAAACCGTGTAATCACTGTTTTCGAGTATGGTCTGGAGAATCAGGGCGATGAGGTTGACGGCGGTGATGAGTTTGACTACACTCCGCCTGAAAACGTCAACGGCAGGACCAATGTCATTAACGGCAGCGGCATATTGCCGGATAAGCCTGGATTCCCGGGTGGCAATCCTTTGCTTCCGGGAGGCAATGGTGGCGGTTCAATAAACACCGGCGGCAATAGTCCTGGTGGATTCAATAGTCCGGATAGTGCTGATGGTGACAATGGCTTTAAAGGTTTTCCTGACCTGAGCGGGGACAATGGTGAAAGCCTGTCACGCAAAACAAATCAGGGAACAGATACAAAAACCGTGAACTCATTCAACAATGATGGGACAGCCAGCAACTCATATAATAACAATGTGGTTGCAAGCGAAAACTCAACATCAAGTGAAACTCCAAGTGTCAACGGCATGACCTCATCTGGCAGGTCATCAAGTTCCGCTTCATCTGCCGGTGCCGGTGGAAGCAGCGGTGCATCACAGGATGTGAGTAAGGCTTATGAGATTAGCAAGAATATTGTGGAGAACGGTCCTGATGATATTTTGAAGTTCATCGCACTTGCAGTTGTTTGTGAGATATTGCTTGTTGTCGGATACAGGAGAAAGGAAAGTGAAGACATTACAGATTAACTGCCATGGCAGTTGATCTCTTTTTTTATATTTTTCAAAAGCATCGAATAATTGATTATACGATTAAGTAAATACTTACTTTTATTATAAACTGCTATTTTTATCGACTGTTTATTTTATTATTTCATATGTATTTCTCATAATTTCTATTTTCACAAGTGTCAGTATATAGGAAATTAATGAGGTTGGTTAAAAAATAAAAAATTTGGATGGCTGACAGATGATCTCTTTGAGGCATTGTCTTTATATAATCAAAAGTTTATTATATAGTTTATATAAATAATATAATAAAAAATATAATATAATGGATGATTGTTTATGGGAATAACCTCTTTTATAAAAACCAGATTACTCAACAACCGTGTGGAACAGTACAACACCAAGCGCAGCTATTGGGGCGAAAATGAAAGGCAACCTAGGACTGATGGAATAAACACCGGCCTTGACCTTGTCGATGCGCTGCCGCCGGTAATTAACAAGACAATAGCCAATGCTCGTTATGCTGTTAAGCTTGACGGTTACACTTCAGGTGTTTTGAAAAACAGAATCGATAAGGCAAATGTAAATATTGTATTGGTGGATAAGGAAAACAAACTATCTGCAGAACAGAAACTAACTTTAATTTTATGGGCAAGAAAAATTGACATCTCACAAGTTGCTAAAAACATCCTGCAGGCTGGAATGGTCGATGGGGAAGGATTAATTAAACCTGTAGAGAGATGGGATAAATCCATCGGCAAATATATCAAACCTATATTTTTGGAAATCGGGGCTCATGGCTATGGATTGAAAAAGGAATTCAACGATGACAATGAAGTCGAGCTTTACTTGCATGAGATGCCTAAAGATATTGTTAACGGATCTCCGGAGGAGTTCGATAATTATGTCAGCGTTGAGGAGGGAACATTGACTGTAAAGTACGAACCTGAAGAGGTAATTAACTTCATGTACAATGAAATCTACTGTGAAGCTCAATCTATTATCCTTAATTGTCTTGATGATATATACCACAAGTGCAATTTGGAGCGTAATCAAGTTGAGCGTATTAATAAGGATAATATTATTGAAGTAAAACCATCACTTGATTCAAACGGTCAACCTATTGTTACAGAACTTTCATCTACTGCAAAAGAAAATCTTTATGCAGATTACGGAACAACTGCTGATTCAAACGTAGCTATTGTACCGCCAGGAATTGAAAGTAAAATACTCGGGGGTAACAACTACCAATCTGATTATACAAGACAGACTGAAATATTTAGAAACAATATCTTAAGGACTTTCGTAACTCCACAGTCTCAGGCAGGTAACGAAAGGTCAAACCAGAACGTTGCAGAATACATTAACGATTCAGCCATTACAGGATTTATCGTTAATGTGGCTAATGATCAGAAATGGGTGTTAAAGTATTGCAATCAGCTATTGAATATGCAGCTGGAACTTATGGGCATTAATGAAACATTAAACATTTATTTCAGCTATTCAAGAGATGATGTGCTCCGATACATTATGGAACTCTCCTCTGAAGGTGATGAAATCTATAAGAACTACTTGTCTAACTTTGAAGAGGAACAGCCTGTCGGTGAGAGAATTTCATCTGAAAGCGGTGTTGAAGTATGATGTTTTTTGTAAAATATTTATATGCAATATCATACATAATTATAAATTGAATTTTATCGGAGGTAAAAACTTCATTTGAGGTTCAGCCTGTATATCCTTGTCTCGACGAGGGGCGAATTAGGTGGTATACGGGTTCTTCTATCATTCATTAAACTAATTTTAATTTTCATACACGAATTTAATTTCCTTGTTTTTTATCAAATCAATAAATTCATGATTTTCATTTTCAAAATTCTGGAATGCTGACCATGAAATCAAATCTGCCATCTGTAATCCTTTGTAATTCATTGAATCTGCGTGCTCAATGGTAATGGGTTGTTTTTGAATATTAATTAAACTGTTTAAAAAGAGTTCATTGAAATTGTCAATTTCTTTCTGTCTGTTTTTTTGACTTGTCAATGAATATGAAAGTGGGTTTATCGATATTGATTAATTCAGCCAGTTTTGAAGCTAAAATGCCATATAATTCTTTGTTGTCATATTCATAACCTATTTTATATCTGTTTGATTTGTCAAAGACGATTATGAAAATTTCATAATCAATGTTTTTCAACTTTTTGAGGATTTTGATTTTTAATTCATAAGGTAAGTTTCCGCCTTTGATTTCAGCAGAACTCAACATTTTCTTTTTAAATGACCTTCGGATTTTTTTTAAATTGACTTGTCCAGCTTCTTGGAATCCTTAACTTTAATGGCAGCCATAATAAAATGCTTTTAACTGCCTTGTTTAGTTCCCAAATCTCCGCTTTCATCAATATAAATATAAGACATGCTTAAAACCCGATTATAATTATTTAACAACGCATTATTAATCTATTTTTCATCATTAATTAATCTTTTTAATGACAAATAGAATATAAATATTTATATAAAATAAATAATAAAATATATAATAAATAATATAATAAAGTGATAATCATGAAACATGAACTTTTTGAAGTCGGATCATATGACTACTCCGATTTGGATAAACGTCTGACCAAACCTGTTGAATGGACTGCTGAAGATCTAAAGCTAATAGCTGAAAACTACCGTGGCGGAATTCCTTTAACATCAGAGCACGATAGGGTTTATATCGGCATCGGAAACAACATAGTATTCGAAGAGGATAAGGGAAAGCTATTCATAGACCTTCCGGATGAACTTGACATGAAAGGAAAAGGGCTGTCACCAAAAGTTGATGTTTTACTGAAAGACAATGGAGATTCATTTGGAATTGATACTATGAACTTGATAGATGTAGGCGTAACCAAAAACCCGAGAAAGATAACCTTGTTGAATTCTGAAATAACCGGCGAGACTGGAGAAACTGGAAAAACCGGCGAAACAGGTGTGGCCGGTGAAACCGGAAATCCTGAACCTGCACCACAGCCTCCAGAACCGCAAAATCAGGACGCTAATGTAGCCACTAATTTGCTTTTGGAAAAACTTCAGGGTAAAGATGTTGAAATCGGAAAACTTCAGGATGAAATAGACAACCTGAAAAAGGAATCCAAAAAGTATATCAAAATAAAAAAGGCTATAGAGGAAAACAAGGAATTCATAGACAATAAGGAAGATATCCTAAAAGAATTGTCTGAACTTAGAAAACATGAAAATGAAAGGAAAATAAAAGAGTACGAAGCTAAATACAACTTCAACTACAATGAAAACGCACAGGATAAGGAAATCATCGATAAGCTACTCACAGGTGATGTTGATATGGAACTGATGGAAAAACTTGCTGAGAGAAGAATTAAAATTGAAGCTACAAATGACATTTCAGCTCCTGGCGGACGCAACCCTCAAAACTCAGGTGAAATAGGTGAAACCGGATCTACTGGAAAAACAGGAGATGAAAATGCTCCGTCATTTACAACCCGTGAGAGTATAACAAGATTCTAAAGGATATGGGATTCAACCGAACCAGAATATAGCTATGATGGTGTTTTCTTACTTTTTCACCGGAGCTATACTTTCATTGAATCGCTCGTTATTTATATTTGGGGAAGTGTTTTCACTTTCCCATTAAATTTACAAAACTTAACCCTCGAACCGACCGGTAAACGGTCGGTTCTTAAATCTGACATGATTAATCATTTCTTCATATCGCTATTGCGACTCATTTCATTCGTCGCAACCTGTCCATCATAGATGGACAGCTTATTTTTCTTGATTGGCCTTTAGTGGAAATAGCAAAAACAAATCGGTAATATTATTAAACAGTAATGTAATAAATTATATCGAGGAATGAATAAAATGTTTTGTAAATGGTATTATCATGGCTGTTGTATACTATTTGCGTGTCCCTGTGATTTGACTGGGTCATGCGGACTCAAAGAATGAAACATACTTAAGGTCATATTTCATGAATTGTTTTTTGCATTAATGCCTGAGGTATTGATGTCTGTTTGTTGATTTAAACTATTTTTTCAAAGGTAATCCTATTGATAGTTTTTCCTTTAATGTAACTAATTTTTTATTACTTTTTTTATTATATTATTTATATAAAATAAATAATAAAATATTGATTATGACATTGCAGGAAGAACTACAAATCAATATTGTAATGAGTAACTACAACCAGAGAAGCGGAAGCTATTCATCCGACTATGATTATCTCTTTTTGGATAATCTATCTGACAGTCCATATGCAGATCTTTTCAGAAATGACTTGAAAAACTTGAAAATCAAAACAAGGAACAATACTAATTGTGCGATATTATACATTCCAAGTTATGGATCTCAGCCGGCAGCTATTCTGGTGAGAGTTCCGGTCGGTCAGATCTCCCAGACCACAAAGTTATTGCTGGATGTTTATGATACTTCAACAGTCTTCAGCAGTACTTTATCTCCTGGTGGGGATGTGTTAATGTTCGATGCAAATTCTGACACATACTCCCAATTTTTCATGAGCTACTCAGGTTTAAGTATCAACAATGATTCAACGGATGGGGGCAGATTTTTAAGAGCTAGATTTGTTCCAAGTATTGATGGAAGTTCACCAACATCATTATTTACAACATTCGCCTCTGGTGGTAGTCTATCAAACAATCGTGTTACTGTTGCAAGATTTAAACGGATTTCCGGTTGTGTGGATGTTAATGATAATGCAACATATCATGGAACAACAACTGGAACATACATGATGCAGACTGATTACAATCTCACACCATATCAGGTTGACAGAAAATCCACATCACTAAATTGGGGAGGCAGTAAAGCGTCATTAATGTTTAACGGTGCAGAAACTTTAGTGCAGGTCAATTCAAATGATACTTATGCTTCAGGAAGTGATGAGGATGGTGATTATAAACAGTATCATTTCCATGGCAGGGTATCAACAGGGTTCAGTGATGTGTCAGATTATCTTGAAGGATTCAACAAAAACAATCCGACTAAAATCTACAACAACAATTATGGTGAAGTTGATATTGCTCCTTCATGGTATGCAACAGATGAATTTGAAGAATTCAACTATGTAGATTTAAAATGGTTATTAATATTCCCGTCACCAATACTTGCAGCTAATGGCATTCCGAAAATAACAGTAACAGAACGTGAAACAGAAAAACACGGCATACGTTTATATAAAGGAAAGCATGAATATCCAAAAGCTTATAAAGGTTCCAAATTATTATGGGATGCAGATGATGAAAATCTTGAAGATACTGGACTTCACATTCCAGATAAGATTATAAATAAAGACTGGGACTGGGTGTTTTAATTGAATTATTTATAACTCATAGATGAGACTTAAGGAAATTTAAACAAACTCTTTGGATGGTTAATTGGTCATGTAAAATTATTAATGTAATGCTCATAGAAACACTATTATTAATTGCACACATTAAAGTAGGTATTATAAAAAATATAAACTTCTTGCTGGATGAATTGGTTAATTAAACAATAGGGAGAATCAATTATTAATTCTCCCCATTAAATTTTCACTATTTAATGTTTATTTTAATTTTTTTTACTGTTTTATTGAAATATGCATCTCCATTATATACAATTTTGGCAGAATATTTTCCTTTTTTAGTTAATTTAAGTTTAAAAGTAGCTTTTCCATACTTATTTGTTTTTACAATGTTTTTCTTTTTGGATTTGGATTTTTTATTGGATTTTGATTTCTTATGATGTTTTTTACCTATTTTTTTCACAATCAACCTAATTTTCGCATTTTTAATTGGTTTTCCTTTATTATCTTTTAAAATAACTTTATATTTTTTATGTTTCTTTTTTAGTTTGAATTTTTTATTATTGGCCGTAATCTTAACAGGTATTTTTTTAATGATTAAATTTTGATTAAAAACAGCATCATAATAATTATGATTGCCTTTAAATGAAATTATTATTTTATACTTGCCTGGTCGTAGATTTTTTACTAATAAATTAACTTCTCCCTGAGAATTTGTAGTTTTGATAGATTTTATTACGCCTGTAATTTCTACAGTGACAGAAGTATTTGTAATTGGAGAATCCATATATCCTTTAAAGAAAATTTTTAAGTATTCTATACTTTTATAAAAATATGTTAATGGATTTAAAATAATATTTGGAGTTATTTTTATGATTGTACTGTTATATTCATTTCCCCCATATATATTACTCCCATCTTGATTATAGTTTCTAATGAACATTGAGTTATTCACAATGCCCTGAGTTTCATTGTTGAGGTAGTATACTCCCGCACCATATTCGGCATTATTCTCAATGAAGGTGGAGTTATTTATAATGGATTTACCTTCATCTTTATAATATACACCACCACCATTTTTTGCAGAATTTTGAATAAATGTGGAATTTTCAATTATATTATTTTTTCCTTTATTGTTGTAAATTGCACCACCGTATTCTGATTTATTTTTGATAAATGTGGAGTTAAAAACGCTATTATGGGTCCAAGTATAATATATTGATCCACCTCTTTTTTGTGCTTCATTGTTTTCAAAAAATGAATTTGAAATAGTGGAATTAGAATGATCCATATGATATAATGCACCTCCATAATATGCTCTGTTATTTTTGAAACTAGATGAGTTTACTCTCAAATTAGTGTCTTTTAAAATACTGAGTGATCCACCATATCGTGTTGCATAATTGTTTATGAAACTTGAATTTTCAACAGTACTGCTACTATTGAGACTATAGAGAATTGCTCCTCCATTACCGGAAGTTGGACTTATATTAGCAGAATTGTTGTTAAAAACACAATTTTTTATTGAGGTCAGTGAATATGAGTCTTGAAAAATTGCTCCACCATCACCTGCTTTATTGTTTATAAAACTGCTATTAACAATATTGGCTATTGTATTTTCATTGAAAAATATTGCTCCTCCTGCCCATGCTTGATTATTAATAAAAGTGGAATTTATAATATTTCCAGTGGAATTAACTTCAAAAAGTACTGCACCAGCACTTCCCAATCTCGCATTACCATTGATGAATTTGATATTTTTTAATGTTACATTTTTCGCTTTAATGATAAAGATTTTTGAATTTTGATTTCCATCAATTATATGTCCTTGCCCATCAATTGTTAAACTTCGATTAATGATAATTCCTTCATCATTGTCTCCTTTTTGGTAGGAATAATCATTATTTAATATGAGTTCGGTTTTATTTAAATCATCAATTTCTTTGCTTAAATCTGTGAAATTTTTGTAGTCATTATCATCTTTTAAAAGTATATTATCTTCATTTTGAAATTTATCTGTACTATTTTCATTTGCACTTACAAATGATGTTGTTAAAAGGATACACATAATTAAAAGAAATAGTACTAGTATTTTATTCTTTTTAAAAATAATATTAAAACCTCCTTTTATATTTTTTCATGGTATTTGAAATATCCTATTATTAATAAGATAATTACAATGATAATTAAGTAGAATGAAAGCATATCATTTTTTATTTTAGGAATAGCTTTTTTTATAATCTCGTGTGATTTTTTAGTTTGGAAAATTGAATTTGATTGAACAGATGTATCATAACCAATTTTGGAATTTTTTACAGTTTCTTTTGAATTCAAAGTATTTTTAATTGAAGGTGAATTTTTGCTTCCATTATTTTTTATAAATTTGCCTGGATGTCTTGAATTATTAGATGTTGTATTTCCTTTTATGAAACTTGAATTGACCGAGGTTATATTTTCTTTCATGAAACTTGTATTAGTATCCTCAATATTTTGTTGAATAGTATTATTATTTTCATTATCAAAATCAAAACTATCTTTGATTACAAAGGATGTAATATAATAGAAGTCTTCAGTCCTGTAATCTCCCAAATTTTCTATCTTTAGAGTATGAACTCCTGAACTTAAATTTTCAAAAGACACATTCCAATTATTTTCTTCATACAAATACAAAGGTAATTCTTTAGTAATATTATCAACAGTGATATCTGCCCAATCATTATAATACTCAGTCTGATTCATTAAATTAATTTTAATGCTATTTCCATTAATAATGTAATTTATATTCATTTTTGGTTGATATTTATTTGCTTTAAACAATAAGGAATCCATAGTTCCATCAATAAAATTAATAACTGTAAAATTATAAATTCCTTCTTCATAAATGTCTGAATCTATAATAATTGGATTATCCAAGCCATAAATTGATTCTTTATAAATGTGTTTATTATTTTTAATAATAATTCCCATCAGATGAGAAAATACATATTCTTCATCATAATATTTTTCTAAGTTATCAATATTGATAATGCATTGAGCAGGTTTGAGAAGATTATAGTATGTAAAATTTGAAATATGGATTGTTTTATCTTTTTTAAGAATATTTAATGTAGAATTATACCTATATGATATCATATATGGATTATCTTCATTAAATTTGAAATTTAAAATTGAATTTTCATCAAGGAATGTATTTGCATCTTTAGAAATAAAATTATTGAAACTGAATATTAAAGAAAGATTATGCAAACCTATATCAATATTTGCTTTACTATTGTTGTGAAAAGATTCGGAATTATATGTAGGAATATGAATTATTTCATTTTTAGTGAAATCCCATACTCCATAATTATTACCATCGATTAAAACTGTTACTTCTCCATCACTAGGACTATCAATATGGATGGGTATCTCTCCTTGATAAAGTTCAATTACATCAAAATCATTAGTTGAAACGTTATTTTGAAAATTTTGAGAAAAATCATTATTTATTTCAAAATATTCACAAGATTTATTCTGTATTCCCGTCTGATTATCATTTTGCGCACTAACAAAAGAAATTTGTAAAATAAATAATAAAAAGACACAACTCACAAACAAAAATTTTTTGTTAAACATAAATTATCACTTTTTATTAAATTTAACTCTTCATAATGGTTAGCTTATGATTAACATTCACTCGATATAATTTACTTTTTGAATAAAATTTTATGTTATATGTTTTACCTTTTTTAAAATTATATTTTCCAATTTTAAAACTGGCTTCACCATTTTTATTAAATTTAATTTTATATATTTTTTTAGATAATTTGAAATATACATTTAATTTTTTTTTCGTATTTAAACTTAATTTAAGCTGCCCATTATATTTTACTTTCTTTTTTAAACCCTTTAATTTTTTAATTTCTTGATAAACATATGCAGATTTGGTTCTTGGATTATAATTGTCATCTCCTTTAAATATGACTGTGATTTTAAGGGGATTTTTTACTAATTTTTTATTAATAATAAATTCTCCATTTTTATTTAATTTTTTATTTTTATAAGTTTTTGAACCAAGTTTATATGTTATTTTTTTATTTTTCAACGATTTTCCATCGGAGGTTAAAGTAACTTTTATAGAATTACCAATTTTAACATCATTTAAATTAATATTAACATTCTTTTTAACATTCTTTTTAACATTCTTTTTTTGATTTATTATTAATTTTATAGTTTTACGAACATCATCGTATTTGTCATTGCCAAA
Source organism: uncultured Methanobrevibacter sp. (assembly GCF_902788255.1). Taxonomy (NCBI): domain Archaea; kingdom Methanobacteriati; phylum Methanobacteriota; class Methanobacteria; order Methanobacteriales; family Methanobacteriaceae; genus Methanobrevibacter; species uncultured Methanobrevibacter sp. The sequence goes on along the minus strand of NZ_CADAJR010000009.1, from coordinate 6,261 downwards.
GAAATGAATACGAACGTTATATGTTCCAGGATTATAATTGCTATTAATTGTTATTGAAGCTTGACCTTCATCATTAGTCATAACAACATGCTCTTCATCATCGATAATAAATGTTAATTCAAAATTTTTCAATCGTGTATTATTTACATCAAATAATGTGGCTATAATATTTTTATTTTCACCATCAATCATGCTCAAATCATTTGCTTCAATTTTAGTAGGAATTAAATCTCTATATTCAGTATATGCGTGTAATGCAAAGTTTAATTTATTCGATCCATTAGGATTTAAATCTTCCCATATTCCATTGCTAAAATAAAATGATTCATTAACATTTGAAGATACCTTAGAATAAGGATACCCCGGGGCTTCAATTGGAAATGATACAGTTCCATTATTGGAGGATATTAAAACTGCAACTTTATATGTTCGACCTTTGGTTATATTTATGGGAGTATTAAGATTAATTGTGTGAAATCCCGAATAATTAAGTTGTATACTTGTGGGATTGCCAATTTGGTGATTATCTATAAGGACATAAACACTACAATTAACAGCCTCATTAACATAAACGCCGCATGCAGTTAATGTTTCATTAGAATTGGCTGTCCATTGATTGGCATACATTGCTTGAGATAATTTAGTATTATACCATATATTTACCCCTAACGGAGAATAATGATAATTTTTACCAAAATTAGTATTGTTTTCAACTGAAGTAAATGCAAATCCTGTTGCTCCGCCCATTGTACTTATAAAAGAACGGGCTAATGTAGTATCATAATAAGATACATAATAATAACCATTATCCCCAACATTTGAACCATAACTATTTTTCACAATAAAAGCACCATCTTCCATATTCTCTGTTTGAGCTCTGAAGTTCGATTTAGGATAATTGTCATCCCAGCCAACAATACATATTGCATGCCATGTTGCATTTTTTGGAGGTTCAGAGAAAAAATAATAATTCTCATCCTTCTCATAGAAAATAGAATTATTCCAATATATAGAAGTAACAACACTTCCATATTCGTATATTGCCTGTTTAATTTCATCATTATCTTTTGAATTCTTGCGGGGTGAGATATATTTAATTTTTTGAACATGTTTTATAGCTTTATAATCTTCAATAACATCATCATCAATATATTGATCCTGTTGTTCTAAAACTGGGCCACTCCAACGAATAAAATAAGCAAGAGGCATAGATAACAAATTACCATCATTGACATCATAATCTGCACCATATTCCCCAAGAGAACTCATCACATTTTTCAAATTGTTTTCAGAAAAATCATAATCAGAAATATCTAAATCTGAAAAATCATATGATATTCTTTCATTTTTTAGCAAATATGATTCTAATGCTGCAATTGATGCAAACGCCCAACAATTGTTAGTATCATATTGGTTTTTTACAGAAGTAACATAGTTTTGTCCATTAACATTTCTTGAATCATAACTTGAAGGTAAATCTGAAAATTTTTCAATTGAAGGAGTTGAAAGAACATTATTTATCTCACCAGGCACATCTAAAGATAAGGTATAGTTTTCTTCCCATTTTAACCAACCTAAATATAATTCATCAACCAAATATTTATTAAAACGTTCATAAATAATATCTGGATAATAGGTATTTAAAACATGACCTACTCTTTGATTTATAGGGATATAATACTCATAACCTCTATGTATATTTATTGTACGACCGTCATATAATTTTCCGGTAGTTGTTTGGGTTGCATAAAGAGAGTATCCAATATCTCCATCTTCATCTTCCAAATGATTATTAAATTTGAATCCTTTTTCTTTAATTAAATATTTGATAAAATTCAAATATTCATTAGTTGAATTAAAAGATTCAAAATATTCATCAATGTCATCATCATCTAAGTCATCATCAGAATCTTCATCATCATCCTCATTATCATCCTCATTATCATCCTCATTATCCTCTGAGTCATCATCAGAATCTTCATCTTCATCCTCATTATCATCTGAGTCATCATTTGAATTCTCATCATCATTTCCTATTAAATCATGATAATCATGACTTTCAATACTTGCATCATTATTTTCAGAAACAAGTAAATTATTGTAATCGTCAAACTCTGTTGATTGTTCATTAATATTCATTGAAATTGAATCTGCATGTGACATTAAATTCATATTTTCATTATATGATGCACTAATTGTGCTAAGACAAGACATCATTACTATCATTAAAGAAACTACAAATAATACTTTGTTTATTTTCATTCAAATACCTCGATTAAATTAAAAATTTATTATGAAAATTATAAATGTTGCTAAAGTAATTATTATTTAATAGTTGTTTTAGAAACTATCACATAAATAATTTCTGATTTGCACATATAGATTAAATTTAAACAAAACAAGTGTATAATATGTAAAAAGAATAAAATATAACAAAGCATAGTTAAAAATCAAAGTTTTAAAAATAATGAAATAATAAATGGGTTATTCATACCGATGCCTTAAAATAAAATACTTAATAAATTGATGACTTAATATTAGATTCAATGGGTGAAGAAAAGTTCGATGAAAAAATAAATAAATAAAAAAATTTAGTGCAACTAAAAGGTTATAAAAAACTTTCACAAAAGCAGTAAAAGATTTAATTCATAATAAGAAATGATGAATATGTCATTGATTCATTAATTGGGTTTCAATTGCTTGAAATCTTGAAAATATTAATATTGGATTATTAATGAATGATGAAATGAGATTATTATCATTTTAGACAATTATATGTTACATCATAACAAGGAATTCATAAAATTTTCCGATTTATTAAAAAATTAAATTGATCTATCTCCCAACATAAGCTCAGGGTATAATCCAATAAAATTATCCTGGTTCGATTAAAAGAATAATTCACGATTCGGTAATCACGAAATGTAAAAAATTTTAATATTTGGAGAAGAATACAATTGTGTTATTTATATGGGTAATTTTATGAAAACTGCATGAAAAAATTTTTATGGTAATTTTGGTTTTTAATTATAAATAATACTTAAAATAGAAGTTAATAATATATATTTCAGTATGTATTATAATTTAAGGAGATTTAAAATGTCAAAAAAGATATATTGTTTATTATTATTATTATTATTTTTAATGCTTTTTGCCGTTTCATGCGTGTCTGCAAATGAAAATATTAATAATACTTCAACAAGTGATGAAAATGTATTAAATGAAATTACAGAAGTATCAGACACCAATGAAGGTATATTAAATGATGATGCACTTGACTCTGAACTTGATGTCGAAGCGGATGTTAATGAAGAGTATGGTTATATCACCATCAACATAACCACAAATTCTGCTGCAACAGGCAATGTCACATACAACATTATCAACTCAGCAAAGGAAATTGTTGTTAATGACACAGTATTGCTTAATGGAGGTGAAGCAATAATTGGAAATAATGATTTCGTCCTTCTGAAGGACATATACTCTGTAAATATTTATTATTGGGGAGATTCAATATATTCATCTACAACAAAAAATATAACATTTGAAGTTACAAAAATCATTCCTGATTTAAATGTTGTTTATACTCTTGATGAATACGCTATTGCACATATAACTGCAACAATTAATGATAATGCAACGGGAAATGTAACCTTTAGAATCTCCCGTGAAGGTGATGAAGATGAAGATTGGAATATAGAAATTGAAAATGGAATTGTTGAAGATGAATTTTATCTAGATAGTGGGATATATTATCTTTACGCTGAATACAGTGGTGATGACAACTATTATAGCGCATTTACAGAAAAAATTGATATAAATTTAACCAAAGAAAGCCCATACATAGAAATTGAAGTTTACATATCTGAAACTGGAATGGTATGTGTCAATGTAACGTTAGAAGATGATGCAACCGGAAACATAACTGTTAGATTATATGATGTATCTAATAAGGAAGTCATTAATGGTACTTTCAAATATGGTGATAAATGTCCATTCCAGTTTGAATTGGATAAGGGAACATATGAAGTTAAGGTAATCTATAGTGGGGATGAAAAATATTATGGTAATATTGAATCAGATTATATTGAAATTAATAAAGAAACTACGGAAGTAGAAATAGAATCGACTGTAGATGAATATGGAATAGTACTTATCAATGTGACATTAAATAAAACTGCAACTGGGAATGTTACATTTATATTCATTAATAATAATACTGGTGAACTATTTAATGTGATTAGTAGTGTTATTAATGGAACGGTACAATATAGGAAGTTAGAAGATTTCACAAAAGGTATCTGGACTGTTACTGCAATATATAATGGTGATGATTGCTTTTATGTAAACGATGCAACAGATTCATTTACAATAGACAAATCAGTTCCTAAAGTTACCAGCACTGTAAGAGTTAATCAGGGCAGATTGTATATTATTATAAATATGCCGGCAAATGCGACTGGCAATGTAACCATTAAAGATATTGCCTCAACATACAATAGGACCGAAACGATTGTAAATGGTACTGTATCAATTAGTGATCTTTGGGATCTCGGTAACTACACCGTTTATATTCTGTGGGGAGGTAATGAAAAATATTATGCATTATTTGAACATTATGTTGATTTTACAGTTAAATTAACTCCCTATATATCCTCTAATCATGTTTCTGCAGTTTATAATAAAAATGGTAAAGCTACTATAACATTAAAGGATCTATTATCTGGAAAAGCTCTTGTGGGGGCTGAAGTTCAAATCAATGTAAATGGTAAACCATACAAGGGTGTAACAAACAGCAATGGACTTGTATTTATTTCAATTCCTGCAAATATGGTACCAAAGACATATGTTGTAACTATATTCTATGCTGGAAATGGTACATATTATAAAGATTCTTCAGTAACCTTCAAATTCACTGTATTTAAGGCAACACCAAAAATTACTGCTAAAAAGAAAATATTCAAAAAGGCTAAAAAGGTTAAAAAATACTCAGTTATATTAAAGGACAATGCAGGTAAAGCAATTAAAAAAGTGCAGATTAGTATTAAAGTAGGCAAAAAAACTTTCAATGCAAAAACCAATGCTAAAGGTAAAGCAGTATTTAAATTCAATAAATTAACCAAAAAAGGTAAATATATATCTACAGTCATATTTAAGGGTAACTCTTACTATAACAAAGTTACTAAGAAGATTAAGATTGTAATCAAATAGAATCGCTTACATCTATGCATTACGAAACTTAATCGTAAATAATTTTTTTTATTTTTTTTTACACTGTGACAATAAGATTATGGGGTTGAAACTCATGATGGTGGAAGTAACAAATAAATTAAATAGTTCATTAATAAAACAGATTCAAATGTTGGCAATTGAAAAAGAAATGACTGAACAGGAATTAATTACTGAATTTATTATTAATGGTATAAACCAACTTCAGCAGGATTCCTATGAAGTTCCACAAATGCTGCAGATAGATGAAACAAAAAACCATTAAAAGATGTTTCAGAAATCAGAAAATTATTAGGTCATGACAAAACCGAAAGCAGAATAAGTCTCAATGATTATGTGGGTATCATATCAAGTCCTGAACCTACAGACAGTTTGAAAGAAAAAAGAGAAACATATAATCGAGGTTAAAACATGATATTTTTAGACAGCAGTTTTATAACTGCAATGTTCAATGACAGAGATAGTAATCATCAAAAAGCAAAACAACTGCTAAAAGCAGTACCAGAAATAAATACTGAACCCAAAGCCATAAACAATATAGTATTCAATGAAGTATTGAACAAACTAAATAAACCATATTATCATGCTAAAAGAGAAGAAATATTGAATTTCTTATATGGGTTGGATAAGATATATTTCGTAAAAGAAAAACACTACAACGAAGCAGTTAACTTAATGAAATATTATAAATACACAGTTAACTACAGTGACTGTTTAATACTTTTATCTCTAAAGAAAACAATATGACTGCTATTGTCTCATTTGACAGTGACTTCAACAAAATAAAAGATATAACAAATATTTACTTATAAAACAGCTTTTTGGTAAATAAAACTACATATGACTAAATTACAATGATTAATGATATATTGAAAACATATAGTGGAAAATTTAAATAATAATCCTTTACTCTTTTTCAAACCAAAACCATACAGACTCTTTCAAAAACTTTGTTGATTTGAAATTTTTTGATGAAATTGGTTTGGAATTTTTAATTTTATCTAAAAATAGTTAAATTTAATAAATAGGTGG
>NZ_CADAJR010000008.1 GCF_902788255.1 uncultured Methanobrevibacter sp. | reverse complement strand
ATGAAACCCAATAAATAACAATTCACAAAGGTATAACCCAACTTGCAATTCATCCACGACCTTGAAGAGGTCGTGGTATTCTTGCATCATTTAGATAAATCATTACGATTTATCTTTTTCTTTTTTTAACACCACCGACTATTTTTCAAAAAGTTAAAATAATCTTACTCTTATATTATCATATATAGGAGTAGATACCATGGAATCCATAGAAAATGCTTCAAAAGAAGAATTGATTGAAAGCATAGAATCTCTTAAAGAGGAAAATGACAAGGTTAAAGACGAATTGATGCAAAAGGTCAGACATCTTGAAGGCGAACAGCTGAAATCAAATGTCAGCAACCACCAGCTTGAAGGCAAAATCAAGGAGCTGAAAGGAGAAATCAAGTCATTCAAGAAAAATCCGCTAATCCTTGCAACAGTAACCGAAGTCTTCGATGACAACCAGGTCGGAATCAAGGGAAACGTAGGCCATGAATTTCTGGTGACCTATCCGGGCTCAATCAACAAGGACCTTCTCGAACCAGGAGCAAGGGTGGCACTGAACCAGAACAACCTAACCGTCGTCAACGTATTTCCTAAAAAGAAGGACGAAAACATTACTGCAATGGAGGTTATAGACCGTCCGGACATTACCTATGATGACATTGGAGGGCTCAAATATCAGATTGTCGAGATAAGGGAAACAGTTGAGCTTCCGATATTGCACCCTGAAATATTCAAGGAAATAGGAATTGATCCTCCAAAGGGAATATTGCTGTACGGACCTCCAGGAACCGGTAAGACATTGCTTGCAAAGGCAGTGGCCAACAATACCAATGCAAGGTTCATAAAGCTTGTGGCATCCGAATTTGTCAACAAGTATCTCGGTGAGGGCTCAAGGTATGTTAGGGAAGTCTTTGAACTGGCACGTGAAAAGACGCCTGCAATCATTTTCATAGACGAGATAGATGCAATCGGGACCAAAAGGATGGGAGACACCAGCGGAGCCGACCGTGAGGTTCAGCGTACACTTATGCAGCTTCTGGCTGAACTGGACGGTTTTGAATCACGTGGAGACATAGGAATAATAGCCGCAACAAACAGGCCCGACATACTGGATGACGCACTCCTGAGGCCGGGAAGATTTGACCGTACAATAGAAGTTCCAAATCCAAGCATTGAGGGCAGACGCCAAATACTTAAAATCCACACCGAAAAGATGAAGCTTGACGACAATATCGATTTTGAAAAGATAAGTGAAGTGACAGAAGGCCTTTCAGGGGCCGACCTCAAGGCGGTCTGCACTGAAGCGGGAATGTTTGCAATCAGAAACAACAGAAGAAAAGTGATATACAAGGACTTCATGGATTCAATCGACAAAATCATGAATTCCATCAAAGGAATTAATTAAAAACTAATACTTTTTATATTAATAAATACAAAAATTAAGGTAGTATAAAACTTATTCTTATTATTTTAATGGTGAATATAGATGACACATTGGATTGAAAATATAGCAGAAGAACTTGCTAAAAGAGATGTAGAAGAACATGTTATCGCAAGCGGAACCTCAATATCCGGTTCCATTCATATTGGAAACTCATGCGATATATTTATAGCAAACGCAATCGGTAAAAAATTAAGAGAATTTGGAAAAGAAGCTAAAACCATATGGATTGCAGATGACCATGACCCACTTAGAAAAGTTCCGTATCCACTTCCTGAAGATTACGACAAATACCTTGGAATGCCATACTCAATGATTCCATGCCCAGACGGATGCTGTGCAAACTTTGTGGAACACTTTGAAAAACCATTGCTGAACGTCATGGACGACTATGGTATTGAAATGGAAGCTAAATCCGGTTTTGAAATGTACAAATCCGGAGTATATAACGATTACATCAGATTATCCTTGGAAAAAGTAGATGAAATCAAGGAAATCTTCAACGAATACAGAAGAGAACCTCTGGCAGACGACTGGTTGCCATACAACCCAATCTGTGATGAATGTGGAAGAGTAAATACCACATATGCCTACGATTATGACGGAGACATCATCAAATACAGATGTGAATGTGGCCACGAAGGTGAAATGGACATCAAATCCGGTAACGGTAAGTTGACCTGGAGAGTAGAATGGGCCGCAAGATGGAAAATATTCGGAACCACCTGTGAACCATTCGGAAAAGACCATGCCGCAAGTGGAGGATCCTATGACGTAAGTAGTGTGATTTCAGAGCAAATCTTTGACTATCCTGCACCATATCCAGTGCCTTACGAATGGATTACCCTTGATGGAGAAGCAATGAGTAAATCACACGGTGTCTTCTTTGCACCTGAAGAATGGCTGAAAATAGGACCTGCAGAAAGCCTAAACTATTACCTGTTCAGGTCAAAACCTATGAAGGCAAAGGATTTCTCACCAAAAATGCAATACCTAGACTTTATCGACAGCTTCGATACAGTTGAAAAAGTATTCTACGATGAAGTTGAAGCTCCATCAGAAAAAGAGGAAAGAAAATTCAAGGAAATCTATGAAATCGTGCAGATCAATGAAGGTAGTCCTCTACCGTTCAGACCACCTTTCAGATTCCTCGTTAACGCTTATCAGATTGCTGGTGACGATTTGGAAAAAATCTTTGAAATCCTTAAAAAGAACTCACAATTGACCAAAAGCTTTAAGGACAAAGAATTCGGCGACCTGACAGAAACTGAAATGGCACAATACCGTGAAAGAGTTGACAATGTAATATACTGGTTGGACACTTATGCACCTAAGTTTGTGAAATTCCAGGTGCAAACTAAAAAGGTTCCAAAATTACCTCTAACAGATGAACAGACCCAATTCCTAAACGGTTTGGCTGACCTAATGGAAAGCACTGAGTTCAGCGATGCAACAGAATTGCACGATGCAATGTATGAAATCCTTGAAGGTCAAGGTTTAAAACCACAAAAAGGTTTCCAAGCAATCTATAAAATGATACTCGGTCAAAAACAAGGTCCAAGAGCTGCTTCATTCTTATTAAGCCTGGACAAAGACTTTGTTGTAAAAAGATTAAGACAAGAAGCTTAATCTTTTTTAATCTATTTTTTTTAAATCATACTTTTGAATTCCTTTTTCATCAAAAGGTCATCAACGAATTTATAATCTAGTTTTTCGAATATTTCAATCAGAATATCCTCTTTGGAATCAAAACTGACAACGACACTTTTGAATTCATAGTCCATCGCAATCTTTTCTAGCTGCCTTATCAGTTTATAGGATATCTTTTCCCTGTCATCATATGAGTTTAAAAACAGTGTTGTTATCTCGGCGGAGTCCGCATCATAGACCTTAAAGCTTGCACAGCCTATGGTCCTGTTGAAACTGTTCAAAAGCAATACTACCTGAGGGTCACTAACTTCACACCCGAATGATGCACACATCTCTATAAATCTCACATCACGTTCATCTGTAACTATTATCTCCATCATTTCACCTCTGTAGTGTTTCCCACTTTTTTAAGTTCCTCATCCCATATCTTCGAATTGTCGGATGTGAATTTCAAAAACAAATCCCTGCATTTGATGTCATTCAGGACAACCACTTCAACATCATTGCAGAGCAACAGATTCTCCGCACCCATCAGGGTTGTGTTCTCCCCTATGACAACTCTAGGTATATTGTACAATATTACTGCCCCGGAACACATCGGACAGGGCGACAGTGTAGTATAGAGACAACATTTCCTGTAGTCCTCATAGTCAAGACGCCCCGCATTTTCAATCGCATCCATTTCCGCATGCAGCACAACGGAATCATTCTGTATCAAACGGTTATGTCCACGGGAAATTATTTCTCCGTCTTTAACCAGAACTGCCCCTATTGGAATTCCACCTTCAGCCAAAGACTTTTCAGCTTCCAAAATAGCTTCATCCATAAAATAAGCGTCAGAATTCATAAAAAAAATAAGGTAATAGATGAATTAATCATCTATTTAAATCTGTTGAACAATCCTTTGTTGGATTCTTTTTCTAATTTTTCTTCAAGTTTTGCAACTTGTTTTCTTAAATCAGCAATAGTTTTACCTGATTCATTTGAAAGTTTATCATAACTGCTTTCTTTAATTTTGAGTTGAGTTCTAAGGTCAGATAATTCGTCATTAAGGCCTTGCACTTCTTTTTTGCTTTGTGTCTCAACTTCTTCCTTATAGTTTCCGAATTCGATTATCTCAGCCCTTAACTTGTCAACTTCATCGGAAAGGTTAATGTTTTCTTTTCTGGAATCAGCCAATTTGTCTTTTAATTCTTTGATTTCTTTATTTAATTTGCTGTTTTCTTTTTTAACATTGTCAAGATCGGTAGTGTCGATTTGGTTTTCAAGGTCTGACAATTTAGCCTCATACTCTTCCTTAATGGAATCGACTTCTGATTCCAGTTTATCAGCCCTTACTTTGTTAACCGCATTTTCAGCACCGATTTTTCCAATTTTGTTACTCAAATCAGCACTAATGTCCAATTGATCAAAGTATTTTCTTGTAGTTTTTTCAAGCGCGTCTGTTAACTCAATTTTAACATCTTTTAACTCAGCATTTTCCTTTTTGAGTTTAGGAATGACAGTATTAGTCAAGTAGTTAAGTTCATTTGATTGATTGGATAATTTTTTATCCTTATCCTGTAATTTTTGGATTAATCTATCATTTTTAGAATTGTCTTGTTGTTTTGGCTTTGCAACAACCTCTTCAGGAACTTCCTCTTCAACTTCAGGCTCTTCAGCTGCTTCTTCAACAGCCTCTTCAGGAACTTCCTCTTCAACAACTTCTTCAACTACCGGCTCTTCATCCACCACTTGAGGAGCTTCTTCAACTACTGGTTCTTCAGCAGTTTCTTCAACTACTGCTTCAGGAACTTTGTTTTCAACAACAGGTTCCTCGACGATTTCTTCTACAACTACTTTGTCTTTGCTTTCAGTTTTTGATTTAGACCTTAATTTATTTAAGTCTAATTTCACTTTTTGCCCATACATAGCGTTTATTGGTTTATCAGACATTAAAATCACCATTATAGCAATATTAATTTATATACATTCAACTACGAGATACAGTAATAAATTAAGATTTTACCATATTTAAGTATTATCTAAAAAACTTAATATTGTATGAAAAACAATAGATTATATACTTATTAATTTTGTAACTTGGTGGCGATACCATGGATTATTTTGAAAGATTAGAAAAAGAAACCAATCACCTATACGAAATAGCTAATATGGCAAGGTCCAGAGGTCTTGATGTTGAAACAGAGACCGAAGTACCTCTTGCAAAGGATTTAGCTGAAAGAGTTGAAGGGCTTGTCGGTCCTGAAGGTGTAGCAAAAAGGATTAAGGAATTGGAAAAGGATATGGACAGGGAGTCTGTCGCATTTGAAATTGCAGCTGAAATCGCAGACGGCACATTTCCACTAAGCGGTGAAAAGGCCGATTACGATGAGGAGCAGAGATGTGACCAGGGTTTGCGTACTGCACTGGCGATTTTGACAGAAGGGGTTGTAGCAGCACCTTTGGAAGGTATTTCCGATGTTAAAATCAAGCAGAACTTTGACGGCACAAAATATATCGGAGTATATTTTGCAGGACCTATCAGAAGTGCCGGTGGTACAGCTGCAGCACTTGCCGTGCTTTTGGGAGACAAAATCAGACAGGCAATTAACATTGATGCATTCAAGCCGATTGAGGACGAAATCGAAAGGTATGTAGAGGAAGTTGAGCTATACGAATCCGAAGTTACAAATTTACAATACTCACCAACACCAGAGGAAGTGAGATTTGCTGCCAATCACATACCTGTTGAGGTTTCAGGGGAACAGACCGATCAGGTTGAAGTGTCACACAGGGATTTGGAACGTGTCGAAACCAACAACATTCGTGGAGGAGCGCTTCTGGCTATGGTCGAGGGCGTTATCCAGAAATCCAAAAAGATTAAAAAGATTGCAAACAAACTGGGTCTCGACTGGGATTGGCTTGAGGAATACTCAAAACCTAAAACATCAGAATCAAGCGATGAAGGAGAGTCAGACATTGTCAGCGAACCTAAATACATCCAGGATATCATTGGAGGAAGGCCTATTTTGGGATATCCTTCCGAAAAGGGCGCTTTCAGGCTAAGATACGGAAGGTCAAGAAACACAGGTCTTGCTACAATGGGAGTTCACCCGGCCACCATGGCACTGCTCGAGTTTCTGGCTGTCGGAACACAGCTGAAAATCGAATATCCAGGAAAGGGTAACTGTGTTGTTCCGGTGGATTCCATTGAAGGCCCTACCGTAAAGCTTAAAAATGGAGATGTTTTGGTTCTCAATTCAGTCAAAAAGGCACGTGAAGTCAAAAAGGATGTTGTTGAAATCCTCTTTTTAGGAGACATGCTGGTTGCATTCGGCGAGTTTTTAAGAAACAACCAGCCGTTATACCCTTCAGGATGGGTTGAAGAATGGTGGATTCAGTTGCTTATGAGAAGCGAGAAGTTCAACGACGATCTGGATTTGGGCCGTCTTGAATACGATTACATTCCCGCAAAGGAAGCATTTGAACTTTCAAGAGAATATGACATTCCTCTTCATCCGAAATACACCTACTGTTATCATGACGTGACAATCAATGATTTGAACGAACTGATTGAACTGATTGAAGCTTCAAAAGACACCTACACAGAAGATAAAGGAATCAAACTTGACCTGTCATATCCGAAACGTGTTCTTGAAGTCATCGGCGTTCCGCATACTGTTCGTGACGGCAAGATAATCATTGACAAGGATCATTCCTATGCACTGCTAAACACACTGACAGGCAAATTGCCTAAGATGAACACGACAATGGAGGCCGTCAATGCAGTATCACCTATTGAAATCAAAAGCAAGGCTCCAGCATATATCGGTACCCGTGTAGGTAGGCCTGAAAAATCCAAGGAAAGACTTATGAGACCTGCTCCTCACGGTCTGATTCCTATCGGAAACTACGGAGGAGCCAGAAGACTGGTTGCAACCGCAGCCAAAAAGGGCAGCATCAAGGTCGACATTTCAAGACGTAAATGTACCAATCCGGAATGTGGCATAAGCTCATTCGGTTCACTGTGCCCTAAATGTGGCCATCCGACAGAAATGACAAAACCTTCAGAGAAAAGCATCCCTCTTGCAAGTATGCTCAAAAAGGCATCAGATAACGTCAAGGTGAGAAGAGTTGATGAGGTAAAAGGTGTTGTCGGTATGATTTCAGAGTCCAAACTCCCTGAACCTATGGAAAAGGGAATTTTAAGGGCAAAACATGAAGTGTTCACATTCAAGGACGGTACAATCCGTCACGATTCCACAGATTTGCCGCTGACACATTTCATTCCACGTGAGATTGGAGTTACAGTTGAAAAGCTCCACGAAATGGGTTATGAGAAGGACTGTTACGGCAATCCTATTGAAAACATTGACCAGATTATCGAGCTTAGGGTTCAGGATATCGTCATTTCAGACAATTGCGGAGAGTATCTTAAAAGAACAGCACAGTTCATCGATGATGAGCTTGTAAGATACTATGACATGGATCCGTACTACAATGTCAAGGAAAAAGAAGACCTGATAGGACATCTTGTAGGAGGTCTTGCACCCCACACATCCGCAGCGGTACTTGGCCGTATAGTCGGTTTCACCAAGGCTTTGGGATGTTATGCTCATCCGTATTTCCACTCAGCAAAACGTAGAAACTGTGACAGTGACGAAGATGCGGTGATGTTGCTTTTGGATGCTTTAATTAACTTCTCAAAGACATACCTGCCGAATACACGTGGTGGTAGTATGGATGCACCACTGGTTTTATCCTCAAGGATTGACCCTGAAGAGATTGACGACGAATCACACAACCTGGACATATTTGAAAGGTTCCCTGTTGAGTTTTATGAGGAAACCTACACTCCTCACAAGCCTGCAGACGTCCTGGAATACATCGACAACGTTGAGATGCATTTGGGAACACCGCAGCAATATGAGGGACTGATGTTTTCCCACCATACCTCAAATATCCATGCAGGACCGACAGTGTGTCTCTATAAGCGTTTGCCATCCATGAGGGAAAAGGTTGAGGCCCAGATTGCACTTGCTGAATCCATCCGTGCGGTTGATCAGCGTGGTGTCGTTGAAAAGGTTCTATCTTCCCACTTCCTGCCGGACATCATGGGTAACTCAAGGGCGTTTTCAAAGCAGAAGGTCAGGTGCACAAAGTGCGGTTCAAAGTACAGAAGAATGCCTCTGACCGGTAAGTGCAAGTGTGGTGGAAACCTGATTTTATCAGTTTCAAAGGGTTCCGTTACCAAGTATCTTGAGATTTCAAGGGATCTTGTTAACCGTTATCCGGTATCCCACTATCTTGAACAGCGTTTGGAGATTCAGGAGTTCGGTATCAACTCTTTGTTTGAAAGTGACAAGTCCAAGCAGAGCTCTTTGGATGTATTTTTCTAAATCGTTACCAAATGCTCTCGGACAATTGATTTTTAATAATAATTATATAATAAATTTCAGAGTATATAAATAATGTTCGAGTCAAGACGAACAATTTATATACCATGAAAATCTAAGTATTAATTAGATGTTCGTATCAATACGAACAATAATTATACATGTACTTACATATAATAATTTAGTTGAGAGCGTAGGCTCTCGAAACTTGGATAATACAAATTTTTATAAATTAGGAAAATGGTGTGAATAAAATGGAAAAAATTTCAGAATTAGGAAATAATTTAGAAAAAACCGTTAAAATTAATGTAGAAAAAAATAACGGTATTAGAGAAAGATTCAGTTATGAAAAATTAATGAAATCATTAATAATGGTTGAAACCCCATTCTTTGAATCTGACAAGATCATAGCAACCGTAGTATCTCAGCTATACGATGGAATCAAAACCAAAGAAATCAAAAAGATTGTTCACGAATGTCTAGAAGACATCGACCCTGAAATTGCAAACAAATACCTTGCAAGTACCCAATTAAAAGTAAGAACCTCAAGAGATACTATCGAAGCATTCGACTTATCAAAAATCGCTAACACCTTAATTGAAGAAACCGGTGCTAGTCAAGAAACTGCTTTTGAAATCGCTACAGAAACCTGGAAAGAACTCAAAAAATTAAATGTGGAATACCTGACCGCTCCAATGATTAGGGAAATGGTCAACACAAAATTAATCGAATACGGACTTGAAGATTTAAGAAGCCGTTACACCCGTTTAGGTATCCCTGTATACAACATTACCTCACTCATCGAAAACGGTAACAGGGACAACGCAAACATGATTCACAACCCTGAAAGTATCCACAAACATGTAGCAGACGAAGCATTAAAACAATACGCACTCTTAAAAATGTTACCTGGACACTTAGCAGATGCACACATGTCCGGTGATATCCACATTCACGATTTGGAATTTTTCGCTGGAAGACCAATCAACTGTCTCCAACATGATATAAGAACATTCATCAAATACGGATTAAAAGTTGATGGAACTGGAGACCACACTTCCATTGCAGGTGCACCAAACCATATGGAAACCTTAATGAACCATACCGGTGAAATCATGCTTGCAGCACAGCAAAACATGTCCGGTGGACAATCAATGTCCCTCTGGAACGTATTTGTTGCACCATTCGCAAGAGGAAGAAGCTATGACGAAATCAAACAGGCTGTACAAATGCTCATATACAACCTCAACATGGCATATGCAGCACGTGGATCCCAAGTGCCTTTCACAAGTATGGCATTGGAATTCGGTGTCCCTGATTTCTTAAAAGAAGAAACCGCATACGGACCAAAAGGTCAAGTTGTCGGAACTTACGCTGACTTTGAAGATGAAACCAGATTAATTCAAAAAGCATTCACTGAAACATTGCTTGAAGGAGACAATGAAGGTAAACCTCATTTATTCCCAAATACCATTTACACATTAAGACCTGAAACAATGACCAGTGAATACGAAGATGACTTAAGATTAGTTCATGAATTATCCGCAAAATACGGTTCATCATACTTTGTAAACATGTTCCCTGAATACCGTGGAAAAATGGCAAACTACATGGGATGCAGAACCTGTTTACAGGACACCTGGACCGGTGACTGGGACAAAGACTGTTTAAGAACAGGAAACCTCGCATACGTTACCTTAAACTTCCCAAGAATCGGATACCAATCCAAAGACGAAAACCAAGTATTCGAATACTTAGACGAATACATGGATCTTGCAGTGGAAACCTTAATGCTTAGAAGAGAACAAGCATTAAAATGTTTAAACGACTTCCACATCCTTCCATTCTTAAAACAAAAAGTGGGAGAAGAATCCTACTACAGAATTGAAAATTCAACATTATCCTTTGGTTTTGTAGGACTTAACGAAATGTTATTATCCCTCTTCGGTGAAGGTATCGAAAACCCTGACGCCAACAAGTTCGGTGTAAAATGTCTCGAATATGTAAACCAAAGAGCTAAAAAATTACAAGAAGAAACAGGTCTCAGATGGTCTGTTTTACAAACTCCTGCTGAATCTACTGCATACAGATTTGCAACCCTCGACAAAAAACAATTCGGAGACCAAGCAATCGTACAAGGTGAAGGAAACGCAAACTACTACACCAACTCCTCACATGTACCAGTAGACACAGGATTATCATTAATTGAAAAAATCAAAATTGAAGAGCAATACCACAGCTTAACTCCTGGTGGACACATCTTCCATGCATTCATGGGCGAATCATACTCCGATCCAGATTCATTAATGAGCTTAACCAATAAAATTGCTCGCAAATCCGATATCGGATTCTGGGCTTACAGCTCAGCATTAAGCTTCTGTTTAAAATGTAAAACTTTAATGAAAGGACTCAACAATAAATGTCCTACCTGTGGAGAAACCGAAGATGTAGAATGGTATGACCGTATTACAGGTTACGTACAACAAGTAGGTCGTGCAAAATCCGCATCCGGTGGATGGAACCCAGGTAAACGTCAAGAATTAATTGACAGAAGAAGATTTGAAGATAACTAAGGTTATCTTCTTTCACACCATTTTTTTATTTATTAGTATTTTCATATTATACAACCAAATTCACCAAAAAACTAAAAGTATATTAATACCATTAAACTAAAATTATAATATTATCATATCACTGATGGTAATAGTTATTTTCACATTCTATGTTACTAGTATTTATGGGCTTTTTTAATACTAGGTCGCTGATAACATAGATTCATACCCAGACGAACTGATAAGAGGTTATATAATGCAAAGATCAAGAGGATTAAAAAGTAGATCAAGAAAAAAAATGACTAAAGTACAAAGACCGGGTAGAACAAACCCAATTACTAACAGACTCCAAAGATTTGAAGAAGGAGATTTAGTTCACATTACTATTAACCCATCCATCCAAAAAGGACAACCTGCTCCTAGATTCCACGGTAAAACCGGTAAAATCACAGGACAAAAAGGTAAAGCTTACATCGTATCCTTAAAAGATGGAAACAAAGCAAAAGAGTTAATAGTAAGACCTGATCACTTAAAATTACAAAACTGATTTCTATGATTGGAAAAGAAGTTATTGAAAGCGAACCAATACCAAGTTCAAAAGTAAAAGAAATTCTTGAAGAATTCTCAGAAAACAACGAATTGAACTATGAACAAAATCTTACATTGAATCACATTTCCAGATTCAAAAGATACTCTGCTGAAGATGCGGAAGAAATTTTTCAAAAACTTCAAGATGAATTTGGATTAAGAGACAAGGTCGCTGCTCATATTGTTGACTTGGTTCCTGAAGACTTAGCGGACATGAGATTGATTTTCGCCAAAGAACCAACCAAAACAACCAAAGAGGATATGGAAAAAATCCTTGAAATGTTAGAACAATATGACTACGTCGAATAGTATTTCTACTATTCCCTTTTTTTATTTATTTTAAACTAATTTTACACAGCCATTACTTAGAAAGGTTAACTTCAAAAACCTTGAAAAAAACATCGAATTTTCACTATATTTTAGATATCT
Organism: uncultured Methanobrevibacter sp.; assembly: GCF_902788255.1. Classification (NCBI taxonomy): domain Archaea; kingdom Methanobacteriati; phylum Methanobacteriota; class Methanobacteria; order Methanobacteriales; family Methanobacteriaceae; genus Methanobrevibacter; species uncultured Methanobrevibacter sp. The sequence continues at coordinate 47,751 of NZ_CADAJR010000008.1, read as the reverse complement.
TTATTATACTTAACAATCAAATTTATAAATAACTTTATATTATAGCATAAGTTATAATAAAAAAACAATAGTGAGTGATAAAATGGATAATAGAAATAAAAATGAAAAAAAACCAACAGTGCAAAAGGAAGAAAATGCTGTTGTGCTTGATTATCTCAGTCGTGGATATGTCAAATCTGATATGTCTAAATTCGGTGGTAAACCTATTGCTCAAGCTATTGGTACAGAAAAATTCACTTTACTTGAATTAGCTCCTAAAAATGGTGTTGATTTAGAAATCCAAGATACCGTATATATTGGTAAAGGAAAAAGAGATAAAATATACAGGGTTCTTGGAAAATTAGATTATGAAAACCTTACCGCAACAAGCAGAATCGAAATGGATTATGCTATACGCGATATTGTTGAAGCTAATGAAGATAAATTTGTTGAATTCTTTAACACTGCAGATTCAGTAAGTACAAGAATGCATTCTCTTGAACTGATTCCTGGAATTGGTAAAAAATACATGTGGGACATCATCAAAGCAAGAGAAAAACCTTTTGAAAGTTTCAAAGACATTTCAGAAAGGCTTCCAACTTTAGCTGATCCTGCAGGAATGATTGTTAACCGTGTTAAACAAGAACTTGACACTACAAAACCAAAAAGGGGTAAGAATAAATATTACTTATTTACACAACCTCCAAGATCTTCTAGAAGATAAGTGATAAATTGATTAGTGAAAATTCCCAATCCCTATCCAAAATAACCAAAGATATCTTGAATGAAAATGGGATAAAGTTAAACAGAAATCTGGGTCAGAACTATCTGATTGATAAAAACAAAAGAGACCAGATTATTGACTTTGGAAACATCACAAAGGATGATGTTGTTTTGGAAATCGGTACGGGAATCGGTACACTAACAATTGAACTTGCCAAAAGAGCAAAAAAGGTCATAGCCATAGAACAGGACTCAAATATTTGTGAAATACTGGCTAAACGACTTGAAAAAGAAAACATAGATAATGTAGAACTGATTAACGATGATGCGTTGAAGGTGGATTTTGCCCCGTTCAATAAAATCATCTCTAACCTACCTTATCAAATCTCATCACCGATTACATTTAAATTTCTCGATTATGATTTTGACCTTGCGATTCTAATGTATCAAAAGGAATTTGCCCAGCGCATGAATGGTGAAGTCGGATCAAAGAACTACTCAAGACTCTCAGCGATGCTTTACTTTAAGTGCGATGTCGAAAAGATGACCGATGTGAGCTGCGAAAGCTTCATTCCAAAGCCGCAGATAGACTCCACTGTCGTCAAACTGACACCAAAGGAAAATACAATAGCTGAGGATGATTTTAAAACTTATTCTAAATTTACAAAAGCCCTTTTTCAACACAGAAACAAGAAAATACGCAATGCCCTTATTGATTCAAGACACGTAATCTCAAATATTGACAAGAAAGTCCTGAAAAAGAGATTGAATGCGATTGAGGATGAAAAACTTATTGATTATCTTAAAAAAAGGGTTGTCGTTCTCACTCCCGAAGAGATTATGTTCATCTCAAAAAACCTATACCCATTATTTGAAGAGTGATTTTATGGCTGATTTTATAATTAACACTGATGACAATGTATATATCCCGGCGGAGGACAGCTATCTTCTTGCCGACAATCTGGAAATAAAAGAGGGACAAAGCGTATTGGAGATTGGTACAGGTTCTGGGATTGTCGCCATGTATGCCTCAAGGCTGACTGATAAAATCACGGTTACCGACATCAACTTTGATGCCTGTGAGCTTGCCCGAAAAAACTTCGAGGACAACGGCATAAAAAACATTGAAATCCTATTCGGCAACCTCTTTGAACCTGTTGAAAATAGAAAATTTGATGTAATTTTATTTAATACTCCATATCTACCAACCGAAGATGGCGATGTTATTGATGACACTTTAAATTATGCATTCGATGGTGGATTAAATGGTCGAAAAGTAATTGACATGTTTTTAAATGAAGTGGAAAATCATTTAAATGACGGTGGAATTGTGCAGATGATACAGTCTTCACTGTCAGGCAATGAGGAAACCCTGCAGAAGTTTGATGAAATGGGATTCATTGCAGAAATAAAGGAAAAGGAACACTTCTTTTTTGAAGACATAACATTGATTAATGCTTACAAAATTTAAAAGGTGATACAATGGAACAATGGAAATTATCAATACTTATTGGTGTGATTTTAATAATTCTTGCGGCATTATTTGCAGCAATAAGAAAAGAAATTAGCATATGGACAATACTGATTGTGATATTGGCGGTGGTCGATATTGCAGTTGGAATATTAAGAAAAATGAAGGAGAATTAGAATTCTCCATCGAAAACTAATTTGGCTGGGCCTTCCATGAAAGCGCCCAAAGCATCTTCTTTTTCATATACATTGAATTTCAAGTCTCCACCAGGCAAATGAAGCAATACATCACTATCAAAGAGGCCGAGCTTAAATCCTGAAATTGCAGTTGAGGTTGCACCGGTACCGCATGCGAGAGTTACTCCAGCACCACGTTCCCAGGTTCTCATTTTACCCTCGTTTTTGGAGATGACCTCAACAAAGTGAACGTTGATCTTTTCAGGGAACAATTCATGTGCCTCAATGGCGGGGCCGTACTTATCGATGTCAATTGCGTCAACATCATCAACGAAGATGATTGCATGAGGGTTTCCCACACTGATTGCGGTTACGTTGAATGTTGTATCGACAACTTCAAGTTCGCCGTCAAGGAATTCATCCTCATCACTTGTCATTGGTATTTCAGGAGTCTTGAATGTTGAAAGTCCCATGTCAACCTTGAAGAGCACCGGCTCATCGTCTTCAAGAGTGATTTCAATGGTTTTGATACCTGCACGGGTTTCAACAGTCATTTTTTCCTGTTTTAGGATGCCTTTTCTGTAAACAAAGTCTCCAAAACATCTGATACCGTTACCGCACATTTCAGCTTCACTGCCGTCAGGATTGAACATTCTGTATCCGATGTCGGCAACTTCAGACGGTTCCACAAATAAGACACCGTCCCCTCCGACACCGAAGTTTCTGTGACAAAGAATTCTGCATGCTTCAGGTTTGTCAGCTTCAGGAATGACCTCACCGTCGAATTCGTTGATGATTGGGAAATCATTTCCGATTCCATGCATTTTTGAAAATTTTAATCCTTTTAAATCTACCATAGTATCAACTTATTTTAAATGTGGTGGAACTCTTTGTTTTGCATACAAGTCTTCAAAGGTTTCTCTTTCACGTACAATATTACATTTTCCGTCAGTTACGAGAACTTCTGATGCCAATGGTCTTGAGTTGTAATGTGATGCCATGGTGAAACCGTATGCTCCCGCATTCATGATACCTAAAACGTCACCCTCTTCGACGTCAGGCATTGGTCTGTCACGTGCAAACAGGTCACCTGATTCACATACGTTACCTGCAATATCCACTTCCTGGGTGTTGGCAGCGTCCATTCTGCTTGCATCCACGATGTGGTGGTATGAGTCATACATTGCCGGCCTTAAGAGTGTGTGGAAACCAGCATCCACACCGATGAATTTACGGTAGCTTTGTTTTACACTGTTTACGGTTACTAAAAGCACACATGCGTCAGCAACAAGGTATCTTCCAGGTTCAAGATACATTGTAGGGTTGCCCATATCATACTGTTCGAGTTTTTCCTTGAAGAGTCCCACATTGACTTCAGCAAATTTGTCAAGGTCAAGAAGTTTTTCTTCAGGAGTGTATGGAACACCTACACCTCCACCGAAGTCAACGAACTCAAAATCGATTCCAGCTTCCTCATGGACCTTTCCTGCAATGTCCATTGTGGATTCGATAGCGAGTTTGAATGGTTCAGGGTCAAGGATACCGGATCCGATGTGGGAGTGCATACCTACAGGATTGAATCCGAGTTCTTTTGCAAGTGAATAAACCTCTGATGCCTCATTGTCCATGATACCGAATTTACTCATTACACCACCGGTGATACAGTGGTCGTGGTGTCCTGCACCTACCATTGGGTTTACCCTGAATGATATTTTAAGTCCTTCAGGATCAACTATTTTTGCAAGTCTTTTGAGTGCTGAGACTGAATCGATGTTTAAGACAGCCCCTTCGTCGTGGACGAATTTCAATTCATCATTGGTTATGTTGTTACCTGTGAATAATATTCTGTCACCTGAAAAGCCGAGCATTTTTGAAATGTGAACCTCACCAGGTGAAACTGCGTCAATACAGCAGCCTTCACTTTCCAATATTTTCATTACTGCAAGGTTGGTATTGGCTTTGCATGCGTAAAATACTTTAAAGTCAGGATAATATTTTGAAAAGGTTGAATAGAATTTATTGTAGTTTTCTCTTATTCTGTTTTCATCCATTACATAGGTTGGAGTTCCGAATTCTTCTGCAATGTCTACTGCATCTGCGCCACCGATATCAAGGTGGTTTTTATCGTTTACTTTAATATTTAAATCCATAATCTAAACTCCTTATAAAGTTTCATTATAGTTATAGATATTGATTTGTTTTTATTTAAAAGTAATTAAGGAAAAGCATTTTCCGATAAGAATGGCAAAATGTTTAAAAATATATTGTTAAAATTAAATAATATGAAAAGAGATTACGGACTTACAATGAGAGGAATTATCAAAAATGACGATGGTGAAATTCTAGTCCTTAAAAGGCATCCCAAAAGCCGTACCGACCCGGACACCTGGGAACTTCCCGGAGGCAAGGTGGAAAATGGCGAGTTTTTCGATGATGCACTTTTACGGGAAATAAAGGAGGAGACAAATCTTGACTGTAAGGTGGGAGATCTTGCAATAGCCATACAGCACGATTATCCATTTAAAAGAACAGTTCAGATGATAATGTATCTTGATGATGTTAAGGGTGAGGTAAAAATTAGCGATGAGCATACCGATGCAAGGTACGCTTCAATAGATGAAATCAAAACCCTGACACTGTCAGGTTGTCTAGAAAAAGTTTTAAAAAAAAAGAATTATAGGCTTTAGAGTATTTCATCTAAAGCTTTTACAAACTCATCAATTTCTTCTTTGGTAATTGTCAATGGTGGTACGAACCTTAAGACATTGCCAGAGGTACAGTTGATTAAAAATCCTGCTTCACGGAGTTTGTCAACGTATTCAGCACCAGGTTTGGTCAGTTCGATTCCAACCATCAATCCGACACCACGCACGTCAGCGATAATTTCCTTATCCAATTTTTTAAGCTCTGATAGGAAGTATTCGCCGACTTCATTGACATTTGCCAGGATGTCCTCTTCTTCAAATGCGTCAAGTACGGCATTTGCTGCAGCCGCTACCAATGGACCTCCACCGAATGTGGTACCGTGGTCTCCTGGAACGAAAGCGCTAGCTACCTTTTCGGTTGCAAGGATTCCGCCCATTGGGACTCCTCCACCGATTCCTTTAGCCATTGTCATTACGTCAGGTTTTACATCGAACAATTCATGTGCAAAGAGTGTTCCGCATCTTCCAAAACCGGTCTGGACCTCATCGACAATGAATACGATGTCGTTTTCATTACAGATTTTCTGGATTTCTTTTAAGTATTCAATATCAGGAACGTTGACTCCACCTTCACCCTGTACAGGTTCGACAATGATTGCGGCTGTATTTTCATTGACCGCTTCCTTGATGGCTTCAATGTCATTGTATGGAACGTTGATGAATCCTTTTGGCATTACTGCCTTGAATGGTTCATGGTATTCCTCATGACCGGTTGCAGCAAGGGTCATTATTGTCCTTCCGTGGAATGAATCAACGGTTGAGATGATTTCGCTTTTACCTGTGTATTTTACAGCAAGCTTTATTGCTCCTTCATTTGCCTCAGCACCGCTGTTTGCATAAAATATTCTGTCAAAGCTTGTTTTGTCAATTAATTTTTTAGCATAAACCAATGCAGGCTCATTGTAGTAGATGCTTGAAATGTGGATCAGTTTTTCAGCCTGGTCCTGGATTGCCTTTACAAGCTTAGGATGATTGTGGCCTAAGCAGTTAACTGCAATTCCTGCAAACATGTCCAGATATTCGTTTCCGTCAATGTCTGTTACCTTACAGCCGTCCCCATGGTCGAGCACGATTGGTTGTCTTGTGAAAGTGTTAATAAAATAATCGTCTTCAATTTTAATTAATTCTTGAGTATTCATTTTATCCTCCATAAACTATTTAATCAATAATATTTATATTAATAGTATTATTTAAAAATTAGGTGAAAAAATGAAAGTCGCAACTATTGAAACTGATAAGGGAAACATTGTTCTCGAACTTTTCCCAAATGAAGCACCTGGAACTGTAGCTAACTTTGAAAAACTAATAAAACAAGGTTTCTATGACGGATTAACCTTCCACAGAGTAATACCTAACTTTGTAATCCAAGGTGGATGTCCTAAAGGTAACGGTACAGGCGGACCTGGATACACAATCAAATGTGAAACCGAAGGAAACCCTCACAGACACGGAACCGGTGCACTGTCCATGGCACACGCTGGTAAAGATACCGGTGGAAGCCAATTCTTCATTACACACTCACCACAACCACACTTAGACGGTGTCCACACAGTATTCGGTCAAGTTATTGAAGGCATGGATGTCGTTAACGCAATCCGTCAAGGAGACGTAATGAACAAAGTAACCATCGAAGAAAGATAAATTCTTATCTTTCCAATTTCTTTTTTTTAAAAACTAATAATTGAATCTTACATAGGACTTGTTGAACCCTAAAACGTTAGTATACTCCAATTCACAATTGTTTTCTCTTAATTTCCTGATTGTTTGAGATTCACTGAACTCATCATCGCTGAACGGATTATATAGCTCACCGTCATCTATGAACTGAACCACAGCCTTGCCGTTTATCATCCTTAAGGTAATGTCGATTAGCTCAACCGAGGAATCATGTTCAAAAATGTTTTCACATATGCCCTCCACTGATGAGAAAAACATCGGGGAATATTGCTTGAATGTTGTTTCAACCTTTTGTGAGACTTCTTCAGGATACTCATTATGGTCCTTGCTAAATGTGAAATTCAAAAGATTTGAATCCTGAAGCAATAATATGCTTTTGATTTCACTCTTATGAGACTTTTGCAGGCGTATTGCCATTCCAATATAAATTAAAATAGGTACTGTTTCAGACAATAAGATTGCAATCCATATGCCTATTCCACCCAATATCTGAGTCAATATCAATGCCGCAGAAATGGAAATCAGGAACTCCTCGGAAAATGTGATTATGAATGAAATCCTGTTCTGTTCAATGGCCTGGGCATAATTGGCCAGAAGATATGACATGCATCTACCAATCAATCCGAATGAGGTCACGCGTATTGCAAAGCTGACAATCTCCACGTATGTTGGGTCGGTAATGTTGAAAAGCTTTATCAGTATATCCGGATAGACAAAGAAAGAACCGCAACAGGCACGCTAACTATTAAAATCTGCTTGATTGACTTTTTGATTATATACTGCACTGCCTTGAAGTCCATTTCCTTATAAAACACTGCCACAATTGGACTCATTGCCTTCATGATTCCGGAAAGGACAATGTATACGAATGTTTCGGAGTTGTCATATACAAGAAAGGCCAAAAGTCCCGCAGCACCGTAATAGGTGGAGCAGAGATATGTGAATACCGCCATCTGAGTTGAGAAGAATATCTTTCCCACAACCTCCGGAGTGTTGAGAACTATTTTTTTGAATGAATCCAAGCACTGCCCAATTTTCAGTTTGGTGAGTGAAACGAACTTGAATGTTCGGCGTTTGCTTAACAGGTATTTTGATATATAGGCCACCCCTACAGCGTATCCAACAACTGTTGACAATGCTGCGCCTTCAATTCCCATGTTGAAGAATTTCAGGAATATTACATCACATATTATATTTGTCACATTTGCTATCAACACTGAATAGAAAGGTAAATTCGGATACCCGTCGGAACGAATAAAATAGGAAATAACTATGATGAAACAGTTCAGCGGATAGAAAAACATCATTACATGCAGATAGCTTTTAGCCTGATAGAAAATATTTGAAGGAATGTTTAAAAGCTGCAGTATATTGTCTGCAAAAAAGAATATCGCCGCAATATATATCAGGGAAAATACAATGATTCCTATAATCGAAACTGTAAAATAAAAATTGGACTTCCCCTCATCCAAATCGGATTTTGCCCTTAAAGCCAGTAAGCTTCCTCCCTGACCAAAAAGAATGTAGAAAATACCAGTAAAATAAAGTAGGGGAGATATCGAATTTATTGGGGCCAGCTGTGAACCTCCAATGAATATTCCTACCATGATAACGTCTATGACAACCGCAATCTTTTCAGACATCACCATAAACAATGTAGGCAGCAACAACCCGTAATACTTGTCCCTTAAGAATCGATATTTCCTTTCCATAATATGTACTCTATAATTTACATCATATATATTTGAAGATTACAAGTAATCAACCATCTCGTCCATGCTCACATTACGGGAGTGCAATGGAGAAGGTTTTGATTTATCTGAAGGATATCCTATAGGAAGCAGTGCGACTGTGACCATATTCTCCGGCAGGTCAAATAGCTCATCGAGCACCCTCTTGTCGTATCCCCTGACCCAGACGGAACCTATTCCAAGGTCATATGCCTCAAGCATCATCTGTGTTGTTGCAATAACCGCATCATCAAGGCCTGCATCATGCCCGTCAACTGTTTTCCATGAAACGCTCTTATCATAACATATCAAAAGCACTATTGGAGCGCCGAAACAGTAGGGAGTGAAGTTTCTGATCTTTTCAAGTCCCTCTTCACTTTTGATTACAAAAACCCTCTGCGGCTGGAAATTGTTTCCTGTTGGTGCGACCTGTGCCGCCTTTAGAATCTTTTCAAGTTTTTCATCCTCAATTTCCCTGTCGGAATATTTTCTCACCGAATACCTTTCACAGGCCAACTCCAAAAAATCTTTCATAATATCACCTTAATGAATCGTTGTATACTATTTTATACACTCATAAGATAATAGTATTTCCATATGAATCATTCTGAAGTTTTCGCCTTGATTCCAACAAATGAAGCGAAAACAGATGCTATACACAATACCACACAAATGATGCAGGTTAATTGACAGCTTTGAACCAGCATAGGATAGTATTGCTCAATAATCGGAACGTCACCCATAACAAATGCAAACACAAGTGTCAATATTCCCATACTCATCGCCTGGCCAACTGTACGCATGGTTGCAACCGCCGCCGATGCCACTGAAGTGTCCTTTGGCGGAACTGAACCCATTATCACATTTGTATTCGGTGGGGAGAACAGCCCAAACCCGACACCGTAGATTATCATCGACATTATTAGAAACTCAATTGAAGTGGCACTGTCGAGTGATGAAAATAAAAACAGTGATATTGTTCCAAGACCCATTCCAATTGCAGCCAATATCTGGGGAACGAACTTGTCGGACAGCCTTCCTGCAATCGGAGCCAAAACTACCTGACATAACGGTGCCACAAGAAGAATTATTCCTGCAGTCTGTGAATCGAATCCCTTAATGTACTGCAAGTGATAATTTAGGATTGTTGTAACCGCATATGTCGCCAGATAGGCGCACAGTGATGCGAAGTTGGCTGAGAGGAACTTATGGTTTTTGAAAAACTTGATGTCAAATACAGGATAGTCCTGCCTTAATTCAATCAGTGCGAAAATCACAAGGATTATGACTCCCAATATTGTCAGGATTATTCCCAGTTGTGTGTTGAGAACTGTGAATCCGTACATGAAAAGAACTATGCCTACTCCATATGCCAAGGATCCTTTAAGGTCAAGAGGGATATTTTCAAATGATGACCATTCCTCATCGATTCTTGTCAGAAGCAACGCCAGAATAACAAACAGGAATGGAACTCCGAAAAGCACCACTGACCTCCATCCCAAATTAAAGTTGAGGATTCCTCCAATTACCGGAGAAAGTGACAGCCCCACATAAACACCGGTAATGTTTATTCCCAGTGCCTTACCACGCTCTTCAGGAGGAAATACATTCACTATCATTGCCATTGAAGTGACATTGATGAATGCCAGTGAAATTCCCAAAATGAACCTGCATGCTAAAAACTGCTCGGATGATGTGACAATTACATTGACGATGGAGATTATGATAAACAGTATAATGTTGAAGTTAGTGACCTTCTTAAGGCCGTATTTGCCGGAAATCTGACCGGCGGGAACGGACAATACCGCCACAATAAGTAAAAAGATGATGGTTACCCAGTTCTGAACTATATTGCTCATGTGAAATTCAGCCGCAATGCTTGGAATTACAATATTGACTGCATTAACGGCAAAAACAGTGAAAAATGACAATACAGTACAAATCAACAAGAGTAAATTTTTATTCTCCATTAATTATAATATGGAGTTTATGGAATATGAACTTATACGTTCAAAAGTCCAACTGCTCGGCAAGGCAGATATTGCAGACCGCATTTGGAGTGTCGATGTTAGCATCCCTTACAGGACATAAAAATTTTCCATCCCTCTCCTCGACCTTAAGAGATCCTGGAAATGGAGTGCCCACAGGATGGATTGACTCCTCCAAAATAAATGTTGCATAAAGTGAAGCAATATAGAAAATTAGTGGACTCTTATTTTTGGATGTTTCCTCATTATGATTTACTTTTAAGGTTGTTATTGCATCGCCTAAAGCTTTTCTGTCAATTTCCTTACTGTAATCATTTGTATCCTTTGGGATGTCTCTCACGCGATAGAGAAAGGACATATATGACTTCTGGCTGTCTTCGCGATAGTTTTCCTGCACGTACTTGTTTTCCTCAATCACTTGGGAGGCGAATGTCATCATGTCAAAAACAGAAATGTTAGATGAATACTTTTTCAGTATTTCAAAGACCGAATTTCCTGAAATAGTCTTGTTTTGAGAAATGAGACTTGTAAGCTCATCACACATTTCCATATATTCATCTGACATTCAAATTCCCCATTTAAAATCCAAAGGAAAAACCTGCATTCTTACAGACACAATAGCGGCACAATGAGTTCTCGTCTTTTATGCTCATGATTCTTGACTTGCATTTGTATTCGCCGTTTTCCAAGAATACCTGATCTTTTACAGGGCTCTCGCCAACAGGATGCAATGGCCTTTTTGCCATCAACGCCAGGTAAAGTGAGATGTATTTTGTAAATTCCCTTGTTTCCTCATCCCCTCCGGCATAGGTGTCGAAATAAAAGTCAATGTCTTTTTTGATGTTTTCCACCACTCCGTCCTTGATGTCATAGTCATCGGTGATGTTTAGGGCAAAAATCTCATCCCAAGCCTCTGAATTGTACTTTGCAAGACTTTTTGTTAATGGATCCTTGTATCTGTCATCTGTAACCTTGTTTCTGAGATATTCTATTGGATAATCCTTCAAGTTTTCCCTGATTTCCTCAAGTAATTCGGTTGCTTTCATAATAATACATTAATTTATAAATATATGTAACTTTTGATAACTCATTTGAGCTTGCTCATCAAACCTGATTTTCTTGCATAGTGGAACAGGTAAAGCTGCACATAGCCTGCATTGTCACCAAACTCTTCCATTCCAAATTCACGGACTTTAGCAACGCTGATATCCTTTCCCTCGAAGTACAGGTGTGAAACTATGCGCTTTATCCACACATCTGAAGGAAATGCTTCCCTGAAGTTAAACCCGTAAAGCAGTATGCAGTCCGCCACTTTCGGACCCACTCCCGGAACTTCCAGTATTGTCTCGAATGCCTCATCATAGCTCATCTTGAAAATATCCTGAAGGTCAATTTCATCTGTAAACATCTCGCTTGCCCTTCTCATGTAAGGTGCTCTATATCCCACGCCACAATTCTTTAGATTATTTGTGCACTTTGAAATATCTTGAATATTTGACAAATCTGATTCCTCTTCATCATCCAAGTATACCTTTAATAAGTCGTTGCTTTTAGGAAAAGTATAGTAATCGCCATGTTGATTTCCCCAATTCTGCTTAATCTGTGAAACCGATTTGGTCCATCTTTTTATGGAATTGTTTGCAGAACAGATTGATGATATTACACACTCGAATGGGTCGGGTGCCAAAAACAGTCTCAGTCCATTGCAGAACCTGGACATTTCGGCCAGCTCGGCATGGTTGGCGAGATATTTATAGAACTTGTCCAAATCAAAATCCAAGTCAAAAATGTAGTTGAGCTTATCGGTAGCCTGATTTTGTGAAATGTCTCCGGAATAGCTGAAATCCAAAAATTCTACGGATTGTTTAACATCAAAGACAACCGGTTCGCCGTTAACGTTGACAACATTAGAAAAAGTGCCTTCAACCTCATGCCATGGAGGCTGTGAGGTCTGACCTGACAATTGGGTCAATTCCAAGTCAATAGGTGTCTTTATAATCATAAGCGAACAGCCACATTATTTTCCTTAAGGTATTCCTTTACGGTTCCTATTGAATATTGGTTGAAGTGGAATATGCTTGCAGCAAGTGCAGCTGAAACATCGGTTTTTTCGAAAACTTCCAATATATGCTTAGGTTCGCCGACCCCGCCACTGGCAATGACTGGAATGTCAACCACATCATTTATTGCCTTATTTAACTCAATGTCATAACCGTTCTGGGTTCCATCCCCATCCATACTGGTCAACAATACCTCTCCGGCTCCGCGTTCCTGGCATTCAATTGCCCATTGGATTGCATCGATTCCTGTAAATTCACGTCCGCCGTAAATGCTTGTGTCAAACCAGCAGTAGCCTTTATCGGTTTCAATGACTGTCTTGTCCTTTGAATCGTCAGGATGGTCAACATATCTTCTTTTTGCATCTATTCCAATCACGACAGCCTGTGATCCTACAACCTTGGATGCTTCGGTTAGAAGTTCAGGATTCTTGATGGCTGCGGTGTTGGTGGAGCACTTGTCCGCTCCTGCCTTAAGCATATTGATGTAATCGTCAACCTTTCTTATTCCCCCTCCTACGCAAATTGGCATGAAAACATTCTCAGTCAATCTGTCGATAACATCGGCCATGGTTGCGCGTCTTTCATGTGAAGCTGTGATGTCCAATACAACCACCTCATCAGCACCTTCCTCATAGTAGCGTGTAGCAAGGTCAACTGGATTTCCAGCATATTTGATTTCCTTAAACTCGACCCCTTTAACGACACGGCCTTCCGGAACCTGCAAATCACAATCTAGACAGGGAATAATTCTTTTGGTTAACATTCAAATCATAAAAAAAGTAGTGTTTTTTGTTATAAAATATTCTTAAGCAGAATATCTTAAAACAAAACATAATATCGCTAAAATAATAGTAGCTACAATAACATGCTCTGGTGAAAGTTTTGGACCTAAACTTTCTTCATCAAAGTATCTTACCAAACCTGCACCGGTTTGAGGCATTGAAATTTTATTATCTTTTTTTGCCATGATAAATCTCCATAAAATTAATTAAATAAAATAACTGAATATAAATATTTTCTTCATAGTATATAAAAATAATGCACACAATTAGTCGAACATTATTAAATTTTCAATTTCTCAATAACCTTGATGTCGCTTATTCTGGTATCAGGATACTGACCGTCCTCATCCTTCTCGACAGCCTTTACCATATCCCATACGGTTAAAAGTGCAACGCTTACTCCGGTGATTGCTTCCATTTCTACACCGGTTTTTCCAAGGGTATTTACCGCACATTTTGCAATGATTTCATCTGATTTGACCTCAAAGTCAAGTTCTATTCCAGTCAATGCAAGAGGATGGCATAACGGTATGATTGAGGAAGTGTTTTTTACCGCCTGAATTCCGGCAATCTGAGCTGTGGTCAATACGTTACCCTTTTTTATTTCCTCATTTTGAATCATGTCAATGGTATGTTCATCGAGAAATATGCTTCCCTGTGCAACGGCCCTTCTTTTTTGATCAGGCTTTTCGCCGACTTCAACCATGTGTACTCCGCTGTCTGTTAAATGTGTAAATTCATCCGCCATATTATCACTTTTCACTTACTTCCAATACATCCAATTGTTCGCAAATTGCATTAACGCCCAAAATGTCACTTACATTAGGCTGGCTTCTTCCCTCATCACCGGAAATCAGTTCCTTGATGTAGAGTCCGCCTTCGGTTTTGATGTTCATGACAAAAGTCTTATCATCAATTACCTCATATGATAGGTCAAGCACATGCTTTACACGTACCATATCAGTCCTTCTTCTAAGCACCCTTAAAGGTGTCTGCTGATTTATTTCATTCAATTCAAGCAGTTCATCAAGTTTTGCCGCATCATATGCCTCATCACACTTGACGATTGCCTTATAAACCTTATATGCATCTGGTGAAGACTGCTTTATTTCCGCCTTTCTTGGCCTTTCACAGAGTTTCAATCCATGGTAAGCAGTTTTTCCCTCATTGATTTTATTTATTTCATCTTCGAGTTTAGGCAAATCAAGTTTCCTTATTTTAGGTTCCTTGATTTCCAGAACGAATTGCCTTCCTGAACCCAGCATCAGCACATCAATGTCCTCACGTCCGGCACCATGGAACTTGGCCTCCCTGCCCTGAGTCAACTTTAAAAAATGCTCGGATATTAACTCTTCGACAGATTCGGGATACTGTTTTCCTGTGCCGTTGCACTCTTCACATCCTCTGCCCTTGCATTTGGTGCACGGCCATTTGGTCTGAGGTATTCCGCGCTTGAACTTGTTGTACTTTCCTTCAATGTACAACGGGTTAATCTGTATCCTGACTTTAGGGTCATTTCTCAAATCGATGCTGAATACAATGTCTTGCCTTTCAAATTCGGCATCCTTGTCATACCTTTCCCATATTCCAAGGCCGATTAATCTGTTGACCTCCTTTTTAAGGGTTTCAACACCTAAATCAAATTTTTCAGACAGCTCCTCGTCACGCTTTTGAATGTCCTTTGGGATTTGTGAGCCTACAAGAAATGTATCGAATTCGATTCCGAGCTGGTTGATTTTGGCATCGATTTTGTCATACAAATCATCATCAATCTTGTCAAAGATGTTGTCGCATATCACGCATTCAACATCGTCCAAATCAATGTCCAACTCGGCACATACCTTGTCGGCCCTTTCGATGTTGTTGGACCCTTCGACCGTCTTTGACAGCTTGCGCCCGAGACAATGCTTGCAGATCTTGCCGTCTGTTTCCTTTAAAATGTCACTAGCCAAAGTCATGTTATCTGTTCATAAATTGTCCCATCATACGGTTCATAGCTCCGCCCCTGAGACGTCCGCCACGTTTTCCAATTCCCTTCATTGTCTTTTTGGTGTTGTTGTAGTACTTCAATAACTCCCTGACTTCGCTTTCGTCAACACCGGAACCACGTGCAATCCTTTGTATACGTGACTGCTTGATGATTTTAGGGTTCAGCATCTCCTCTTCTGTCATTGAGGACATCATTATCTTGTAGGATTCGAGTTTGTCCTCTGTCATTTTGGATGCCTCTTTTGAAATCTTGTTCCCCATACCAGGAATCATGTTGAGGACCTGCTGCATAGGACCCATGCTGTTCATCATCTCAAACTGGTTTTTCATGTCCATCAGTGTGAACTTACCGGTAAGCATGTTGTTCATGGTCTTTTCGGCAATGTCCTCATCGATGTTTTCTTCAGCCTTTTCGATAAGGGACTTGATGTCTCCCATTCCCAGAAGTCTTGAAATGAATCTTTCAGGGTCGAATAGCTCAAAATCATCTACCCTTTCACCAGTACCGATGAACTTGATTGGAGCACCGGTTTCAGCTACAGCTGACATCGCACCCCCACCTTTTGCTGAACCGTCTAGTTTTGTGATGATTATGGAACCGATATCGGTTGCCTGTGAGAATGCCTTTGCCTGTTCCCCAGCCTGCTGACCGATTGTACCGTCAATAACAAGAATGGCTTCATTAGGATTGATGATATTGTCCAGCTCATCCATCTCGGCAATGAGGTCTGACTCTTCCTTGTGCCTTCCCGCAGTATCGAAAATGATAACCTTACGGTTTTTGAACTCCTGCAGACCTTTTGCTGCAAGGTCAAGTGCATCCTTGTTGTTTGGATCACCGTATAAAGGCACATCCATCTCTTCAGTTAGTTGCCTTAACTGTTCGTAAGCTGCCGGCCTCCATGTGTCTGTACATACGACGGCAGGATTGAAACCTTTTTTCTGCAGATATCTACACAGTTTACCGATTGTGGTGGTTTTACCTGAACCCTGAAGCCCTAAAAATAATATCTTATATGG
The DNA here is from genome assembly GCF_902788255.1 of uncultured Methanobrevibacter sp. Taxonomy (NCBI): domain Archaea; kingdom Methanobacteriati; phylum Methanobacteriota; class Methanobacteria; order Methanobacteriales; family Methanobacteriaceae; genus Methanobrevibacter; species uncultured Methanobrevibacter sp. The sequence continues at coordinate 31,451 of NZ_CADAJR010000008.1, read as the reverse complement.
CCTGTCATTGATTTCAAGGCCTGCGGCTTCACTGCCCAAAAGGTTGACCATTTCCTCATAGATAATTGTTATGACGTGTTCCCTTGGAGTGATACCCTTTGGGGGTTCCTCCTCAAGAGCACGGTTCTCTATTTTTTTTGATAAATCTAAAACTAATTTAATATTAACGTCAGATTGAATTAATGCACGTTGTATGTCTTTTACAACTTCCTTAATTGTCTTTTTATCAATAACTGACATTCCTACTAATTTTTTCATTGTATTAGTAAGATTTTCACCTAAATTTCCGAGCATATTATCACTTCTTTTAGAAAAGTTAATTATTATATTAAGATATATTTATATTTATATAAGTTTTAATAATTTTCGTGTGATTATTATGTTAGAAGAAGTAATTAAATCTCTAGAGGCATCTCCTATTGTAAAGAAAGGTGAGTATAACTACTTTGTAAATCCTATAAGTGACGGTGTTCCGGCAATGAACCCTACAATGCTTAGGGAATTATCTCTTGCAGTGTACAAATACGCTAACTTGGATATTGATAAAATAGTTGCAGTTGAAGCTATGGGAATACATCTTGCAACCGCACTGTCCCTTGCAACCGATATTCCATTCGTGGTAATCCGTAAAAGGCAATACGGTCTTCCTGGTGAAAAGGAAGTCTATCAGAAAACCGGTTACGGCTCATCAAACCTCTATGTAAACGACTTGCATGAAGGTGAAAAGATATTGCTCATTGATGACGTTGTAAGTACCGGAGGAACATTGGTGGCACTTATCAAGACCCTTGAAGACATGGGCCTTGATTTGAAATCCGTTGTGGCAATCATCGACAAGGGCCAGGGAAAGGAAATCGTCAAAAAGGAAACAGGACTTGATGTCATATCAATCGTTAAGCTTGATGTGATTGACGGCAAGGTAGTAATTGAAAGCACAATTGAAGATTAAAATGTCAATGTATGATATGGACATGGATAGGGTAATCCGTAAAATCAACTCTATTGATGCAAAGACCGTAGGACTGCAGTTTCCCGAAGGGCTGAAAGTTCAGGCAACAAAAATAGCCAGAAAAATCGAAGAGGAAACCGAAGCCATAGTAATCATTTCAGGAGATCCGTGCTTCGGAGCGTGTGATGTCGGAGACTGGAAAATGAAAGGATCAGTTGACCTCATTGTTCACTACGGCCACACCCCGCTTCCACTAAAGTACGAGATTCCCACACTATTCATCGAGGCATACTCAAAGATAGACATCAAAAAGGACCTTGAAAAAAGCCTTGAATATCTAAAAGGTTACTCACGGATAGGACTCGTTACAACAACTCAGCACCTGCATCTTTTAAATGAAACACGGGATTTTCTTGAGGACAACGGCAAGGAAGTGATTCTAGGATCCTCACCGTCAACAAGAAAAGGACAGGTGTTGGGATGCAATTTCTCATCAATCAAGGATTTGGAAGTTGACGTGATTCTGTTCATTGGAAACGGGAATTTCCATCCTCTTGGAATCAAGCTATTTTCAAACACTCCGGTATTGGCCCTTGACCCGTACAATTCTGAAATAAGAAACATGGAGGAGTTTGCAGACAGGATTTTAAGGATACGCTTTGCAAGGATAACAAAGGCACGTTCAGCCAAAAAATGGGGAATACTGGTATCCTCAAAGGAAGGCCAGTATCGTATGATGCTTGCAAAGGAAATCAAGAAGATATTGGAGGATGCAAATATGGAAAGCTACATTATCCTTGTGGATAACGTATCTCCCGATGCATTGCTGCCATATATGGAATTAGATGCATTTGTAGTTAGTGCATGCCCAAGAATAGCCATTGACGATTCACAGATGTATAAAAAACCATTATTGACACCACAGGAACTGGAAATCGTATTAAACAAACGTGAATGGGAAAACTACCAGCTGGATGAAATCCTATTCCATGAAAGATATCAGTGAAAAACTGAAAACCTCACCATTTTACAAATACTTTTAAATATAAACATGAATAAAATTATTATATTAAAGAAATTTTAGTAATATCTTTATTTTGGTGATTTTAATATGAGTATAGAAGACGAAAAAATTGTTATGCCTGGAGACAAACTAGGAATTATTGAGCAATACCTCCCAGGTGAAGGTACTTACGATGACAATGGCGACATTAAATCAGCAGTACTTGGTAATGTTAAAATTAATCAAAAAATGAAGGTTATTTCTGTTGTGTCAGATGCAAAACCGGCTCTTTTAAAAGTAGGTGACACAGTATACGGTCAGATTACCGACATCAAGCCTCAAAGAGCTAATGTTAAAATCGAATGTATGAAAGATAATGGAAGACCACTGGCTCTACCATATATGGGAGCTATACACATTTCACAGGCAAAAAAGGATTATTTGGAAAAATTGTCCGATGCTTTTAGAATTGGAGACATTATCCAGGCAAGAGTAGTTAAAATAACAGGAGATAATGTTGATTTAGGAACTGTAGATGATGATTGTGGAGTCCTAAAGGCAATGTGTACCCGTTGTAGAGATTACATGCATACCACACAAAAAGAAAATGAGCTTCAGTGCAATACCTGTAATAAAAAAGAAAGACGTAAAGTCGCTCAAAACTATGTTAATGATTAATTAAGGTTGATAAAATGGAAAATTTTGAAATTATTGATGAAAAAACATTAGAACTCACTTTTGAAGTAAAAGATGAAAGTCATGGAGTTTGCAATGCTTTAAGACACATCTTAATGCAAGATCCTGATGTTGAATATGCTGTTTACAATATCGACCACCCTCTTACTGGAAAACCACAGATGACAATAAAAACCAAAAGGGGAAAAAGACCAAGAAGCGTATTGAAAAAAGCAGCAGAAGAATTACAGAAAGAAAGTTCTGAATTTAAAAAACTTTTAGATGAAGCTTTATAGCTTCAATTTTAATTTTTAATGTGATTTTATGGCAGAATATAAAAATCCTTCCTTAACAGCGGATATCTTTATTTTTGATGAGGATTTTAACTTTATTTTAATCAAAAGATTGAACGATCCCTATAAGGATTGCTGGGCATTGCCTGGAGGATTTGTCGAATACGGTGAAAGTGTTGAGGATGCTGCCATAAGAGAAGCAAAGGAAGAAACCAGTATTGATGTGGAACTCTTGGATTTGGTAAATGTCTATTCAAAACCGGGCAGAGACCCAAGAAGGCATACAGTAACCGTTGCATACACTGCAAAGGGTGACTTTTCACAAAGAATGGCAGAAAGCGATGCCAAAGATATTGATATTTTTTCATATGAAGATATTGACAACATCGAAATTGCTTTTGACCACAGAAAAATAATTGAAGACTCACTGAAAAAAGCTCAAAAATCAATCTAAAAGGTTAATATTTAAATAACTTAAAAAAAAGATTACATCATATAAAATAATTGGGAGATAATAAAATATGGAATTTTGTCCAGAATGTGGGGCTATGATGCTTCCAAGCAATGGTGTTTTAAAATGCAACAAATGCGGATATTCCAACGATATGGGCAGTGATGATGAATACAAACTATCCAGGGATATCAAAGCTGAAAACACCGTTAAAAATCTTGGAGAAGACATTGACGTAGGCCCAGTCACTAATGAAACCTGCCCAGAATGTGGAAATGATAAGGCCACATATAAAATGTTACAAACCCGTAGTGCTGATGAGGCACCTACACGTATTTTTACATGCACAAAATGTAAGCACACATGGAGAGCATACGACTAAGAGGTTTTCTTATGAAAGATTCTAAAAAAGAGCATAGGATTTCTGATTTAAAAGAAATGATTAATAATGTCACTGATGAAGAAGATTTTGAAGAAGACAAAGAATTAATCGATTATCTTAAAGAAGGTCATGTAGAAAATAATGATGACAATTTAGAAATCAATGACGAATTCATCTACCATCCAGGCAATGATGATGTTGATGCTATTAATTTAGAAGAAAACCCCATCAATGAAGATTATGTAATTAAAGCTCCAAAAGTTAAAAAATCAACTGGGAATGACTATGATGAATATGAAGACGACCTTGTCGGAGAGATAAGTGAAAACTTCGATAATGTCATCCATGCCAAAATAAAAGGCAGATCCGTTTTTGCAATGGTCGGAATCGTTCTGGGAGTCATTTTCATAATACTATCCGTATTCATATTCCAGTCACGTAGTGATAGAGTAGTGGATAATGTTGTCGCTGGGGAAACCAGTTTTATGTTCGTTATTTTCCTAATTGCAGGATTATTCTTATTAATTTATGGAATCTACAAAGTATTTAATATTAAAAATCCGTTTGGAAGTATGACAAGTAAGATTGATTCTATAGATAATGATGATGATAAAAAAGACGACAAAACCACCCCTAAAGAAAAACCATCCCCGAAAGTTTTACCAAAAAGTGAAATTCCACTTGATAAGGATTCCTACAAGATAGGCGAATTTGATATGGGCGATATTAAAACTTCACTTAAAAAACCTGCTTCTTCTACAAAAAATCAAGAGCCTATTGAAGAAAAAGTTGAGGATATTCCTCCGGCAAAAGAAAAAGTTCAAGAGGAATTTACCGCCGAGGAAATCGAACAGATTGAATATGAACAGGCTGAACTTGAAAATGAATCAATTGATGACATTTTCGCTGAAGTCGATGAAATGGAAGATATTCCACTAATCTCAATCGACACTAAAGAAGAAAAATAATTTTTATAAACGGGGCCTGTGGTCTAGTTAGGAATGACGTGGGACTTCGGATCCCAAGATCGAGGGTTCAAATCCCTCCAGGTCCGCTTATTTTTTCACACGAACAACAGCTTCCTTGAAAAAGTCAGGAATCAGTGATCTGTACATTGGACTTTTAAATAGCATGTTGATATCGCTGTCAATGATATATGTGTAACAGGAATCGTCTTCAGCTCTCATTCCACGCCCGTATGCCTGCATCAATGTCATGACTGTCTTATATGCATACCATTTCTTGTCCCTTTTCATTCTCATGTTTACCTGCTTGTCGCCGAGATATGGGAACGGCACCTTATAGATTACCTGGAAACGGCACTTGTCATACGGCAGGTCCACACCCTCACTCATTGACGGGGAAACCAGAACCAAAGGATTTTCATCCTTCTCAAAGAAGTTCAATACCTCTTCCCTGTTTTTGGAAGTGTGGGAAACCAGCCTTGAATTGTAAAGGTTGTTGGTGATGTACTGCTGACATTTGTAGCTGTGGGTATGTATCAAACCCTTGTCACCCTCATGCTTTTTAAGAATTTCCTGCAATATAGGAATTGTCTTCGGTGCTGTATTCTTTATCCTGTTTGCAGACATTTTTCCAGCAAGATTGAGAATGATTGGCCTTTTTTCCTTGGTGAAGGGACTGTCGACCTTTATATGGTATACCTCATTTGGATTCAATCCGAGCCATTTTGAAAACATCTTGTGTGAGAGTATTGTCGCACTCATGAAGATTACAACATCCCCATATTTCAAAAGGTTGTTTTTGGCATATTGATGAACCCTCAATGGCTTGAAGCACACGCTTGTCTCATCAGTGTCTATAACCCAGTTCTTAGGTTCCTTTTCAAGGTTTTCCTTAAGGGTTTTAAGCCTTGCAATTGTTGATCTTATCCTGTCTGCCTTGTTTTTGCTTACATCCTTAAGTTCAATCTCATCATAGGCATCGCGAATGGCATCAATTTCCATTACCCAGTCCTCAAGTTCGCCGTCCTCGAGGATTTCCTTGGTCATTACCTTGTTGATATCCTTTTCAAGACGCCTGTTGTATAGGGTGACCTCCATTGTGGACATCAGCTTGTTTTCAATGTTGTGGGCCTCGTCCAAAATCAGCAGTGAACGTGTACCGAAATGCTTTACATAGTTGAGCTCAACAATAGCATAGTCATAGTTCATCAGTGTAATTGGGGAGTTGACAGCATTTGCCTTTTGGTTCCAGTAATGGCAATGTGAATCTGACTGGTAGAAAACTGTTCCTCCAAATGAATCCTCAAAGGCAAGCTCTGCATCCAATGTCGGATTTTTGGCAACGCCATAAGGACAGAAGAATTTGCTTGATGTCGGTGTTGTCTTACAGTCTCCCATATCACAGGTGGATTCGAGATTGTCATGCAAACATGCGAAATTACCCCTTCCCTTAACCAGCGGAAAGGCAAACTCGTTTGAATACTGGGCCTGCAACTGCTTGGTCATGGTCAGTATATAGGCTGATTCATACATTTTGGCAAGAGTTGTGGCTATTGCTGATTTACCAGTACCTGTTCCCGCTTCAAGGATGATATACTTATATCCCTTTTTGATTGCATCATGGATATCCTGTATAATTTCAAGCTGACCCATTCTTGGCTCTTTAAATGGGAAATTGGCAATGATTTCATCGTCAATATCAGGATAGATTTCCTTAAGATATGCTGCTGTGCCCTCATCCTGCTGATAATCCTCAATTGAATAAACTTCAGGAATCTCATCATCCAAAATAGATGATTTTCTAGGCTTTGCAAAACTAAATAAGTTAGTAGGACCTTTAGATTTTTTATTATTGTATTTTCCACAAACACAATTACTTTTTAACATTCCGCAATTCGGACAAAACATTGAATTTGACATCAAAAATATATTAGTGATGATGTAATATAAATAAGTAGTAGACGAGCAAATTTCAAAATTGCATTTAAATTGTAAAAGTGATTATATGGCAGACAAAGGAAAACTAATAGGAATTGGTGTTGGACCTGGAGATACAGAATTGTTAACTTTAAAAGCTGCTAAAGTATTGAAAAGTGTTCCAGTAGTATTCTCACCAAAATCATCAAAAGAAAAGGAAAGTATAGCATTATCTATTGTAAAACCTATACTGGAAGAGAGAAAAGATTATAAAAGATTAATGCTTGTAGAACCTATTTTTCCTATGATTGAAGATAAAGAAGAACTTAAAAAGATTTGGAATAGCGCAGCAGAAATGATTGCACAATATCTTGACAGCGGAAGGGACGTTGCATTCATCACTCTTGGAGACACCTCAATTTTCAGTACCTACTCATATGTACAGCAAAGACTTATTGGAAGATATGAAATTGAAACCATTCCGGGAATTACTTCATTTACAGCATGTGCCGCCGCAAGAAACAAGGCTCTTGTTGAGCAGAATGACATTTTAACAATAGTTCCTAAAATCGACGAAAGACTGGATGACGTTTTGGAATACAGCGATTCCATTGTTCTTATGAAGGCTTCCAGAAATACATCCGATCTGGAGTCAAAAATTGAAGCTAAAAACAGAAAAAAAGAGATATATTCCGTGCAAAATTGTACACGTGAAAACGAAAAAATTATTGAAGGCTTTTCCAATGAAAAACCTTACCTTACAACTACCATCATTAAGTTTGACGATGATTAGTAATTTTTGATGTGTTGAGGTTCTATCTCAAACACACACTTTTCATCACCCATTGTGTAGCATTGGGTTTCTATTACGCTTACCGGCATGTTAAAGAATTCGGAAAACAGTCCCTCGAATATTCCAGTATCCAAAAAGCATGCAGGCTTACCGGTTCTTGGAAGAAGTTTACATTCGAAACAGTCAAATGTTGTAATTTTTATGATCTGACCTATTTTAAAGGTTAGCCTTCCCAGGCCTTTTCTTTGCCAGAACTCGGCAATGTTTTCCATAAAAATATCCAAATCATCATTGTAAACTGAATTAAAAATAGATTTACCTATGCTGTTTCCTGTTGACTGCAGAATCGGATCTATGTTGACCCCTTCCTGAATCAGCATGGATTTTAATGTATGGAAAAGAAGGGTTGAGAATTCCTCATCGTCTTCAATGAGATTTTTTATAATATAATCAGATTGGGTTTCATCAATTTCCTTTGGTTCGGTGATGTTTACGGAACCCAGAAACTTAGAATTGATATAAAATATTTTTTTTCGGTTATCATCAGGGTGAACTCTATAAGATATAATTCCATTTTCTCTTAATCTTTTCAAATGCACTGATACTGTTGATTTTGATTTACCTGTATTGCTAACGATTTCATCGAATTCCATGTCGCTATCCCTTAACATTTCAAGAATGGTTAGTTTTACAGGACTTTTAACGACATTTACACCAATGTTCTCGTTTAAGTTTGAAAATATTTGTATCGGTTTTCCTTCGCTCATCTGAACATCCCCCAATATATATAATATTATTTAAAATTGTTGCTTAATAAATGTAACTATTAATTAAAAAATAAGTATTTGTTTAAAATTTATAATTATTATTGAACAGTATATAAAACATGAATGAAAAAAATACGAACTGTTCGTTTAAAATGAAAATAAATAGTTCGTATTTTTAAAACGAATTCTACATTATACCAAACAATCTTTTGGCATTTTCAGTGGTAATCCCTATAACATCCTCTTCGGTAATGCCCAATTCATCTGACATTTTTGCGGTTACATACTTTAAGTTCATCGGGGTATTGATTTCACCCCTCATCCCTTCCGGAGACATATAGGGCGAATCGGTTTCAACAAGCATATGGTGAATGTCAATCTCACTGACCAACCTCTTTGTTTTCCTATTGTTTGTGTGGGTAACGGTTCCGCCTATCCCTATGAAAAACCCTAACTTGATGAACTGCCTTGCCATTTCAACCGAACCCTGGTAGGAATGAAGAGATCCGACCACATCATGTTTCTTTAATATGTCAAACGTGTCCTGCATGGACTTTCGTGAATGCACAATAACGGGCAGGTCGTGTTTTTGGGCAAGACCAAGCATCTTTTCAAATAGCTCCTTTTGCAAATCCTTGTTGTCTTTTCTTTGGTAATAATCAAGGCCGATTTCACCCACCGCAACAACCTTATCCTCATCAAGCAGTTTGTCCAGAAGTGAAATGTCATCATCACAAACATCCTCGGCAAAGGTGTGAAAATATCCCAAGGCGGCATAGGCATTATCATACTTGTGGGACAGTTCCAATACCTCCCCATTGCTTACGGGATCGGTACCGTTCAGTATCAGACTTATGTCATTTTTCCCGGCCTCTTTTATAATATCCTCTGCATTATCCATTTCACTTTCATAAATGTGGCAGTGTGTATCAATTATCATGAAAATCCCTTTGAAAGATTATTTATTGGTTAAATTTTATATATATTATAGATTGAGTTAAATTTTTTGGTGAGATAATATGGATGAGAAGTTTTCAAGAACAGAAATGTTGGTTGGAAATGAGGGAATGGAAAAATTGAATGATGCAAAAGTTGCAGTTTTCGGACTTGGCGGTGTAGGCTCCTTTGTCTGTGAAGGACTTGCAAGAAGCGGTGTCGGCAACTTTATCTTAGTTGATTTTGACAAGATTGATGAAACCAACATCAACAGACAGCTGATTGCAACCGTAAATACAATCGGCAAATATAAAGTTGACGTGATGAAGGAAAGGATACTGGAAATAAATCCGAATGCAAATGTTGAAACATACAAGGAATTCTACATGGCGGACTGTCCAATCGACATCATCACGGAGGACCTCTCATATGCCGTTGACTGTGTGGATACGATTATGGCAAAGATTGCAATCATCTGCAAATGCGATGAGATTGGCGTGCCCGTCATGTCCTCAATGGGAACCGGAAACAAATTGGACCCTACAATGTTTGAGGTTGCAGACATTTATGAAACCTCAGTATGTCCACTTGCCAAAATAATGAAAAAAGACCTTAGAAAAAGAAATATTGAAAAATTGAAGGTAGTGTATTCCCAGGAGCATGCAATAAACACAAACGACCATCCGATAAACCAGGACAGAAAATTCAAGGTGAAGGGCAGCGTTTCGTTTGTGCCTTCGGTTGCAGGATTGATAATTGCGGGCGAAGTGATAAAGGACATTGCTAATAAATGATTTGTTCCCAATTTCTTTAATTTATGAAAAAAATCGGATAATTGTAATGATATGCAGACCAAGGCATTCAAAGATGGAAAGCAGATACTTAACAATGTGACCTGGATGCAGAGCAAAAATAGTAATACCTTTAAAATCGAGCGAAATCCCGAAACACATCAAATGACAGGAAAAGAGGTAGTCATTCCTCCAATAGAACTGAAACTTGATGCATCAAAATACAAATATGTCCTAAGACACCCAATTAATCATTCCCTGAAAGAGCGAGGAACGGTGGATCTTGGAATGTTTTTGTGAAATTCGATTGCAATATCCATGATTTCAACAGAAATGTCTCCGGTTCTCTCAAATGCCTTAATTACACGTGTGAGATAGATGTAATAATTCGCATGGTCAACATCGTCAAAGGTTGATTCCCCCATCTGAAGCGCAATTTCCCTCATGGCCCTGTCCTGCATCTTATGCATTTTTTCCTCAGTATCCATCAAATCATCCTTTAATCGACCTTGCTGTCAATGAATGCTTCGCTGGCATAGGAAACGGAATTTTTAGCATACTTATACATCTTCTTTAGGATTTCAAGAATCCTTTCATCCACTATGGCATCATCATTGATGACGAACTTGTTGAGATGGCCGCAGTAATCCCCGATTCTCTCGTAATTGTAGGCCACTTCATTAAAAAGCAGAATTTTGGAAAGCTTTGAGTGGGGATCCAGATTGACAACGGTTTCCACTGATGATCGAATCTTTTCAAACATGTTGTTTGTTGTAAAATCCATTTCAAGAGCTTCCTTAGCTTTCCTCTTGTTCTTTTCAAGGATTGCCTCAAAGGAGAGTTCCAACTGATTTTCAATATGCTCGGCCATTGTCCTTAAAATGTTCTGCATTAAAAAATCCGTTGAAATCTTTTTATGGCCGAACTCGGAGTCCCCGTAAACCTCATCATACTTTTCCAGGTTAACTACGTAGACCTTGCGGACAATGTCCTGGTCGACCAATGGCTTTAGGAGTTTGGTTACATATCTCCTGCTTATCTGCAAATCATCAGCGATTTCGTCCTGATTGGCCGGATTTTGATAAAAAATGTATTCCAAAATTTCTTCCAATGTTTTATTACAAACAATACAAAGGACTTAAAAAGGAGAGTTTAAAAGACAACATGACAAATCTTGAACTAATTTTTAACATGTTAGCAGAAGCATCAACAACCGAAATAAGCAAAGTTGAAAATCCCGATGGTTTTGAAGAAAGCCGTGATATTGCAAAACGTGGGGGAAACATTGCAGGAAATGCAAGGCAAGAACTTGAAGAAGTAACCGGCAAATCAGTAATCAGTAAAAAGAATTCTAAAAATCCTGAATTATTGGATGAATAATTAATTCATCTACTTTTTTTGTTTTTTAATAAAAGACGAACGTTCGTATAAAACGTATGATATAGTTCGCAACATTATCAATTTTCAGTAAATCTCAACATATTATTTTTAAATAATTATGTGGTTTAAAGAGTAAATAATGTTATGCTGTAACCAGTTCAGATTCAATAGCAGGAATACCATTTAAATTAGTTGTGATTCTATTCATTCCAAAAGTTTGTGTTTTATTATGGACCGGAACTGCTAATTTGACTTTTAAATTTATAGCTTCTTCAGTGATTATTGATTGAATAGTAATTTTAGTTAAATTATTAAAATGACTTTTATCCAGATTGAATATTTTAGATGCATTTAGAAATTCAAATGCAACAGGTTTACCATCTTTATCAATATCCAGAATCACATCATTGTCTAATTCAAGTGAAACTTCATATTCATAATCATCCACACAATATATGAATAATGAGTCTCCTTGACGGTCATAATCATATACTACTTTGTTGTTCATTTTCTCACCCTTTGATTTCTATAAGTTTCCATAACAGTTACAAACTTCACATCTTTATTATCATTTATACCTATCACTAATGATATATCTTTTGTAGGTCTCTGATTGTGTTCAAAATATAATCTAAATTTATTGTAATCTTGCTTGATAATCCCCATTAATGGATTGTGTAAGAATGTTTCAAAGATTAAGCCAAAATCTCCAATCCGTTGAATATTCCTAACATCAAAATGTTTAGTATCAGGCATGAACGATTGATCACATGAATTAATTATTTCAATTGCCTCTTCAATAGAATAATCTCTCATTTTTAAAACCTTTATTTTATATTTTAAAAAATTTAATTTAATATTATTTTAAATTACGAATTTTATAAGCTTTTTGTTTTAAATGAATACAATATTATAAAGTTAAAGCAATTTTACAAAAGTAGAGCAATTTTTATAAAAGAAATTTCCCAAAGACAAAATCTATAAAAATACGAATAATTCATATAAAACGTATGATATAGTTCGAATACTTATCGATTTGCCAACTAAAACTCAAATATATAATTAATAGAAAGAAAAATTTAAAAAATTAGATATTGGAAGCAAAAATAACTAATTATCCAATGATTCATCAGCATATTTAAATTTACTTCTTGAAAACAACCAGACAATCAATGCCGCAACAGAAACCGCACTAGCTGCCATCATTACATATGACCATCCCCCCAATGACCATAAAAGAGATGCAAGAGCACTTCCGACAGCCCCAAATATAAAGTTATTCACAACAAAAACCGTATTCAGTCTGCTGCGCTCACCCTGAGATAAGTTAAACAATCTTGTCTGGGTCAAGACGCTTACTCCCTGAACTGCAATTGAAAGTACCGCTGCAACAATCACAATGGCAACTATTGAATCACTGAATGCAAAGCCGCACACCATACTAACAAGGCAAACCACAATGAACGCTCCGAGCGCAGGTATGCTCAAGCCTTTGTCCTGCAATTTTCCGATTCCCACACCAAATACTGCCGCTGCAAGACCTGCCAGACTTACAAGCCCAATTTGGAACGTGTTATAGTTAAATGGATCTGCGGACAGAAGAAATGTTAAGGAAGTCCAGAATATGTTGAAAATCAAACCGAATATCAGTCCTGAGTGCAGTAATATGTTCGGCAAGGACCTATGATTTTTAAAGGTGGTGAAAACACTTGCCAAAAGTTTCCCATATGATTTAAATTTGTTTTTTGCAGGAATTTCCGGCAATACATAAATCATTACCAAAACCATGACCAGATTCAAGGCGGCCGCTATTACATAAACTGATCTCCATCCCCAAAATCCTGCAATGATGCCACTTGCAAACCTTGAAAAGAGGATACCGGTTGTTATTCCGGATGATACAATTCCAACGATGTGGCCACGTTCATCCTCACGGCTCAAATCCCCTGCAAGAGGCAATATGATTTGACCGGAAATTGTTACAATCCCCATACTGAAGAGTGACAGCGACAATATGATAAATGAAGGAGATATGGCACAGGAGACCAAAGCCAATACGGACAGAACCATTACAATAGCTATCATACGTTTTCTTCGAACAAAATCGCCCAAAGGCAAAATAAAGAGAATTCCCATCGCATAGCCTATTTGGGTTGCAGTAACCAGAAGTCCCCCATTTGCTGCGGGAAGACCGAAACCATCCATTATCTGGACAAGCAACGGCTGGGCCCAGTACAGATTACCTATTGCAAGACCTAAACATATCGCAAACAGTATCGCCAGGAATTTAGTCATGACTATCTCATTATCATTCATATTATCGCACCAATTAAAATTTTCTAATCAAATATTTAAAAAATAGGGTATTTAAAGATAAAGTGGCATCAATGACATCTAAAAAACTTAATATTAAAACATATATAACAATAAACATGACTTTAAATCCAAAAAAACTTGCATATTACGAAAAAAAGTATGAACGAAACCCACTGGAAGACACTCTCAAATTCATGAGCAACAAATGGACACTGCATGTTTTAAGAGACCTATTTTTAGGAAAAAGCCATTTCAATGAATTTAAAGTCAACAGACCCTCACTGGACAACAAGGCACTGTCAAGATGCCTTAAGACAATGCAGGATAATGGCCTTATTTACAAGACAAATGAGGGCAATGATCCAAAAAATACCCAATATTTCCTAACCAAAAAGGGAAGGTCACTGAATAAGGTATTCTATGAACTGTTACTGTTTGCTCTTGAAACGGATGTCGACAACGAACATTATTCGGAATATGAAAAAAAAGAATTGAAAGAAATGTATAAGGAAATATTGGATTTAAAATGAAAAGAATGAATTTTTAAAAATCCATCTATTCCTGATTACTTAAAAGAACACCACCGACTCCAACATTGTCAAATTTCCTTTCGTTGAACAGCACATATATCATTTCTATCGGAAGGCCTGTGACTCTTGAAGCGGATTCGCTGAATTCTTTTGCTAAAATTTCTTTTTGCTCTTTTGTTAATTCTCCTATATCAAAACTTATAACTGGCATATTATCACCAATTGAAAATTAAATTTTTCTAAATAAAAAGTTAATGTGGCATGAAAGCCACTTAATTAATAACTATACCCTCTTGAAAAAGCCACTATAATAACGAACTATTCGTATAAAACGTATGATATAGTTCGCAACCTTATCGATTTGAACTAATAAACTCTGATAAAAAAGAATAACTGTTTGACTAGATAACTATTAAATATTGCTAATTTTAAGAGACTACATCCTGAATAGAAAAATTAATTATATTAACATGACATAAATAATTAACAATGTTTCAATTACGAAAATTAAATTCACTATTAGTCATAATAATAATTTTAATACTTGCATCTCATGCTTTATTAACAGGATTGTTACTAGCTGGATTAATTGAATACACTCCAAATACCATTGTAACCGGTGAAGTACTATTATTCTTTGTCATAGCCCATATAATTATAAGCCTATATCTATTCATCAAAGACAAGATTAAACAGCGAAAAATACATGTATATGCCAATATCAATAAGGATACGATAGTTCAGGCAATCAGTGGGATATTTATAATCATCTTTATTGTAGCGCATGTTTTATCATACATTTATCTTCCAGCATATATTCCAAATTTTAATTGGCAAATTACTCATCTAACTATCGACACACTATTCTTTATAACGTTATTCATCCATTTGCAAATAAGCATTCCACGATTATTGGTCTCATTTGGATTTTTAGTTGAAAAAAATGATTATGACAAATGCAGTAAAGTTATCAGAATCCTGTTAATTATAATATTCACATTATTGTTCCTATCAGAACTATCATATTATATTCTATGAAAGAGTTGATTTTATGGTAAAAGAAATTATAGTGATTGGTGCAGGTCTTGCAGGACTGACCTGTAGCGTAAAATCCGCCAGCAAAAATATGCACGTGAAATTATTTTCACCGGCGCATTCAGAACGATCCCAATCAGTAATGGCAATGGGCGGAATAAATGCCGCATTAAACACTAAAGGAGAAGATGACTCTGTAAATGAACATTATACAGACACCATTAATGCAGGACAACATATCAACAACCATAATGCCGTGGAAAAACTAACAAATGATGCCCCAGAAATAATCGATTGGTTAAGCAAACTTGGAACAAGTTTCACAAGAGATGACGACGGCAATGTGGATGTCAGGTACTTTGGTGGCCAAAAAAAGATGAGAACAGCTTATGCCGGTGCAAGAACAGGAAAACAGATACTAACAGCAATCAACACCGAATGCAGGAAATGGGAATATAAAGATAAAATTAAAAGATACATCGGTTGGAGATTCTTATCATTGATATTGGACGATAATAAAGTCTGTCGTGGCGTGGTTATGATTAACGAAAATACAGAGGAAATAAGAGATTTTTATGCTGATTTTGTTGTTATAGCATCCGGCGGCATGAATAAGGTTTTTGGAAAAATCAGTGGATCCCTGCACAATGACGGATTTGTAAGCGGGAAATTATTGCATCAGGGCATTGAATTAGCCAATATGGAAATGATACAGTACCATCCAACAACCATAGAAACCCCCGTTAAAAGAATGCTCATTACTGAAGCCGCCCGTGGAGAAGGCGGTAGATTATACACTTTGCGCAATGGTGAAAAATGGTATTTCATGGAAGAATGGTATCCCGAACAGGGCGCTTTAATGCCACGCGATGTTGTATCTCGAAGCATATACAGAGTATGTCATGAAGATAACATGGGAATTGATGGTGAAAATAAGGTTTATTTAGATTTAACTCACTTGGATGAAAAAACCGTCAAAACTAAGCTTGATGAGGTTTATGACGTTTGTATGAACTATCTAAATCTTGACCCTACTCGTGAGCCAATTCCAGTTTATCCGGGCGTCCATTACTTCATGGGAGGCATACGTACAGACGATACTCATAAAACCAATATTAGGAATTTATTCGCTATTGGAGAATGCTCTTCACAGTACCACGGCGCCAACCGTCTTGGAGGAAATTCATTGCTTGGAGCCATACACGGTGGATGGGTAGTGGCTGATCAATTGGAAGAAATTTCATGTGAAAATAATAGTTCTGAAGAATATGAAATATTAAACTACGAATATGAAGCCTATGAAAATTGGAAGGAACTGCAAAAAGAAGCCAACAACATTTCATCATATGAAATTGAAGAAGAAATTGCAAATATAATGAACAGAACCATGGGGATTTACAGAACGGAAAGTGAACTAAAAGAAGGATTGAATAAACTGGATTCCCTTGAAACAATTCATGTAAACAGTCATGGGTGCTATTATGATTACATTTTATTAAAATCACTGACAGATATTGCAAAAGCAATGCTATCATCAGCATTAGCAAGGAAAGAAAGCAGAGGCGCACATCAAAGATTAGATTATCCCGAAACAAATGAGGAATACCTAAAAACAACCGTGATATCATTTGACAATGATGAATTAAAAATTACATTCAACGATACAGAGGAGAGAATGAGCTGGTAAAAATGGAGTCAATAACCGTAATTATAAAAACCTCAAAAGGCATGAAGGAATATACTTATGAAGGCAATCTCAACATTCCGGTAACTACTCTATTAGAAAGAATCAATGTGAAACATGATATTAAAATCCATTATTCGTCCAGTTGCCTTCAAGGACTGTGCGGAAGTTGTTCAATGATAATCAATGGTTTGCCAAAGCTTGCATGCAAAACATTTGTGAATGAAGAAGCAACAACCAAAAAAATGCATAAGATTACAATAGAACCCTTAAGCAAGTTTCATGTTGTAAAGGACTTGGTTGTCGATAGAACCTCAATGTTTGAAAACATTAAAAATTCCCGCCAATGGCTTGAAGAAGAATCACGTATTAATCAGGATAATCTAGAATTTGAATATGAAGCATCACAATGTTTGATGTGCGGGTGCTGTTTAGAAGCCTGTCCTAACTATACCGGCGAAGACAATTACTATGGCGCAATTTTACCTGTGACATCCTCTAAAATATCAAAACAGGAAAGTGATATGGATAAATTAAAGTTTCTCAAAGAAAATTACAGTAATCATTTTTATAATGATTGTGTGAAATCTCTTGCCTGTGAAAATGTTTGTCCAATGAATATTCAAACACAAAGAGCTATTTCAATAATGAATCGCCATTCAATTTGGAAATTCCATAAATTATTGAAAAAAATAACTGAATAAACACGAACAATTCGTATAAAACAAAACTATATATAATAATAAATATGAAAATAATAATAATTCATTAGATTTAATCAAATGAATAAAAATTAAAATGGTAGATTAAAATGAAAGCAAATGCTCAAAAAATAGCTGATGGAGTATACTGGATCGGTGTACTCGATTGGGACTTAAGAACCTATCACGGTTACACATTAGACGGAACCACCTATAACGCTTACCTCGTTTTCGGTGAAGACAAAGTTGCATTAATCGATAATGCTTACCCAGGTAAAACAAAAGAAATGATGGCTCGTATCGACGATGCTTTCGCACAAGAAGGAAGAGACGTCAAAGTTGACTACATCATCCAAAACCACGTGGAAAAAGACCACTCAGGTGTATTAGTGGACTTACACAAAAGATTCCCTGAAGCACCAATCTACTGTACCGAAATTGCAGTTAAAGGATTGTTAAAACACTACCCATCCTTAGAAGGTGCTGAATTCATCACCGTCGGAACCGGTGACAGTTTAGACGTTGGTGGAAGAACCTTAGCGTTCCTCGACGCATTCCTCTTACACTGGCCTGACAGCATGTTCACATTACTTGCTGATGAGACCGGTATTTTATTCCCTAACGACGCATTCGGTCAACACTTATGTTTCACCAAAAGATTCTCTGATGAAATCCCAGAAAACATCCTTATGGATGCTGCTCAAAAGTTCTACGCAAACCTTATCACACCGCTATCCAAATTAGTTCTCAAAAAACTAAACGAAGTAGTGGAATTAGGATTACTTGATCAAATCAAAATGATTGCACCATCCCACGGTCAAATCTGGACCGACCCAATGCAAATTATCGGAGCTTACCAAAACTGGGCTACCGGTGTATGTGAAGACAAAATCACAATCATCTACGACACCATGCACTACTCAACCCAGCAAATGGCTCACGAGATTGCTGAAGGTGCAATGAGTGAAGGTTATGATGTGGAAATCTTCTTCTTGCATGAAGATGAAAGATCAGAAATCGTCAAAAGTATCCTAACCAGTAAAGGTATTGCTGTCGGTGATCCTACAATCAACGATGTACCATACCCAAGTATCGGGGACATCATGTACTACTTGAAAGGATTACTCTTCAACAGAACCGGTATCGAAAGAAAAGCTGTTACCTTCGGTTCAATGGGTGGAAGAGGAGGAGCTCCTGCAAAACTCGCTGAAGAATTAGGAAACTGCGGATTCGATATTGTAGATACCCAAGAAATCTACTTCGTACCGACCGCTGATGAAGACGAAGCAAGCTACGAGCTAGGTAAAAAATTAGCTCAAGCATGTAAAGAATTATAGAAAGAATTACACATTCTTTCTTTTACTTTTTTTAAGATAACTTTTTTTAATTTGACCCTTAATATATAATTAAGGTGAAAAATTGAATTCAATTAAACAAAGATTTGAATTTTTAAAGGATGATATTGACTTTCCATTCTATAATGATGTTCCGAAGTTATCTAAATTTGACTGGCTTTTGATGCTGTGTTCTATTGCTCTTGTTGTGGCACTGATTGCAGTAAAAAGCTTATCCGGCGGATACCTTCCAATATTACTATTTATTGTCACTGTAGTTCCCGCATTATACCTCTGCAGGGGCAATTTGAAAATATTCTTTAAAAAACCTAAATTAAGGGATTTTCTAACAATAGCATTATGTCTGGTCGGATACTATATATGGTCAGTGCTAATGGTATGTCTTCTGGTTTTTGTTCTTCAAGTTCCTATTTCCGCCAATGTAATCCTTGAAACCTTTAAAAATCCGACTTTGATAACATTCATAATGCCTCTTTTCCAGCTTTTGGGTGAAGAGTTTTTCAAGATATTCACACTGCTGATTGTAATGCATATTGTATTCAAACATACGGAAAACCGCAATTTGGCAATTGGCCTTGGAATTATCGTTTCCATTACAGCCTTCGGTTTGCTTCATATAAATGCATACAGCAATAAGATTCTGCAGATAATGCTTATTCAGGGCCTGGGTTCAATATTTGCACTGTACCCATATCTGAAAACAAAAAATGTTGTAAACTCATATATTCTTCATTTGATTGTGGACTACATTCCATTTACAATCATAATGTTGGGTTCACTATAGAATTAAAAAAAAAAGAAAGATTAAAGAAATCCTGCAACGAGACTGAATACTATAACCATCGCCAGGACAACTGATAGGGCATTTACGATTGGAGTGTAGTGCTCTTCAGACAACCTATAGCTGAGAAGTATCTCAAGCATGTATCCCCCATCCAAAGGCTTGATTGGAAGCAGATTGAAAAGTCCTATTCCAAGGTTCAGCATTGATATCCACTGGAAGAGCTCTGCAAGCTCAAACAATATCCATGGAAGCGGTCCCAGACTGTCGTCAGATAGAACGAAATGCTTGCTTGCCTGTATTCCGAAAAATCCTCTTGACTCATTGTTCGGATTCTTGCCCAATGTCACATGGTATGTTCCCTGATCGGTTTTGACCGTGACGTTGTCTCCCGGATGATATGAACCAACCACATCTACATATGAATTTGAATCGTTTATTATATGATTGTCTATTGCCTGTAAGACCATGCCCTCCTTTAGAATTCCTTCGGAAGGTGAATCTGAAACTATTCTGCCGATTTCAATTCCGTCCTCCTCAAAGAAATGTGGAATTCCAGAGGAAACCATTGCCAATAAAATCAGAGTTATTAAAGCCAGGGTTATATTGGCAATTGATCCTGCGGCATATACCCTTAACCTTGAAGTCTTTTTAGCCTCTTTAAGTTTATCCTCATCCGGTTCCACAAAAGCGCCCGGAAGGATTGTAAACAACAACAATCCAATTGATTTAATTTGTATTTTCTCTCCGACTGACTGAATACCGTGTGAAAATTCATGAACAACCAAAACGGTTGCAAGACCTATCAGCCCATAGAAGAACGGAACATAGATTTGAGAGCCCGGAATGTCCACACCAGGAATAACTATGGAAACGGAAGGGGTTTCAAAAACTGTAGGCAATGTTGCCACAATTGTATATGTGATGAATATCATGGCTCCAAAAGCCACAACAACACCTACATTCATGTACCATCTCCAGAATTTTGGTGACAGGTTGTTGATTCTGGATATAAGTCCCCTCAAGCGTTGGGTCTTCCACATTATTACCGGAAAGTCAAGCTCCACACCATGAGTTGACAGTCTATCACGGAACAATGCGACCAATACCCAGATGACAACAAAGGCTATCAAATAATAATAAATCCCATTCATTAAAATGCCTCTTTAACTACCAAAGTAATGAATCAAATAAGACTACATCAACTATATCGTCCTTCTGGTATCCTTCATCATTTTCGTCTATGATGATATAGCTGTTCGCCTCAACCATTGAACGAATTATACCGGAACCCCTGTTGAGAACATGCTTTGCATACTCATCATCAGAAACCGCACGAATAAAATCGGTACGTCCCAACTGGGAAGGTATCTTGAGCTGGGAGGTTCTCTTAACGATGTGGAAATCAAATGATCTGCCCTGCATTTCAAAGAGGTATTTCCTTGCAAACATGTCAAACTGAGACATTGCGGCAACAGGCTGCCCTGAAAGTGTGAAAATCATTTTGCCGTTGACAATACCCGCACCTGCAGGCTTACCCGGCCTAATGGCAACACCATGGAAAAGAATCTCGCCCAAATCGTCAACCACATCAAGAACAACATCACCCTTACTGATTGCTGTTCCACCGGTGGTCATGATGACATCATATTCCTTTGATGCCTCAAGGACTGCCTCCTTAACCTCATCGAAGCTATCTCCGGCATGTCCTATATCACAGATTGCACCGGAATCCTCAACCATTGCCTTAATGGTAAACTGATTGGAATTGATGATTTTGGCCTTGTCGATTTCCTCCTTGGTTGGTTCGACAAGCTCATTGCCTGTTATGATAATTTTGACCCTAGGCTTTTTGAACACCTTGACGGTATCGTATCCGGCGGATGCAATCAAACCCAATTCCTGATACCTGATGAATGTGTTTTTGTCAAGGATCTTTTGGCCCTTTTCAATATCCTCGGATTTTGGAGAAACGTTTTCACCTGGAGTGACCTGAGAGTATATTGTCAAATCGTCCCCGTCGGTTGTTGTGTACTCCTTCATTAAAACCGCATTTGCACCTTCAGGAATAGGTGCTCCGGTAGCTATGACAATAGCCTCGTTTTCACCGACCTTTTTGGATGAAAAATCCCCTGCACCAATTGCATCAATTATCTTTAATTGCTTAGGAGCTGAATTTGATGCACCAAAAGTATTTTCCGCAATTAAAGCAAAACCGTCCATGGCGGATTTGTCAAATGGCGGGGAATCATGAAATGCCATGATATCTTCAGCCAATACCCTCTTGTGAGCCTCATAAATGGAAATCTCTTCTGTTTCGGTAAGCCTTTGATTATCATTTATTAGCTTAGTAGCGTTAGACAGTGAATCAAGTTTTGATAAAAACATCCAAACACCTAATTAAGCCATGTATTTTTCAATAACGCCATGATATGCATCATTTAACTCATCAAATGTAAATTCATGAGTGTTGACTATGAATGATGTGCCTTTTACCTCACCGATTATTTCAGCAGGTACATCGATTTTTGACAGGATGTCATCAGCAGCATCGGCCTTGACGGTTATGAGGTATCTTGCATGACTTTCAGAGAAGAGCAACTGAATCTTATCCAATTCATCATCTTTCAGTTCAACTTCACAACCGAGACCTGATTTGATAACCATTTCAGAGAGTGCCACGGCAAGACCTCCTGCGGATACGTCGTGAACTGCAGTGATGTCCTTGTTTGCATCCTCATCAATTAATTTCAATACTGTCTGACCGTTTGCGACTTCCTCATCAATCCTGATTCTTGGAGCGGTACCCTTTTCAATGCCGTGAATGGCCCTGTGGTATTCTGAACCTGTAAGCTCATCGTAGGTTTTACCGATTAAAATGATTTTGTCCCCTTCGTTTTTAAAGTCAAGGGTTCTTATGTTTTCGATATCCTCAACTCCGATTACACCTACTGCAGGTGTAGGGTTGATTTTAATTCCTTCGGTCTCATTATAGAAACTTACGTTACCACTGATGACAGGTGCATTGAAATTTTCAGCAACAAGACTCATACCTTCGATTGCTGTCTTGAACTGCCATAATATTTCAGGGGTTTCAGGGTTACCGAAGTTAAGACAGTCAACAACCGCATATGGGGTTGCTCCCATTGAAATCACATTACGGATAGCCTCTGCAACACATCCTCCAGCCCCGTCAAATGGGGAGAGTTTGGTGTGGATTGTGTTTGAATCAGTAGTGAGTGCGACAGCTGTGTTTTCATCGATTCTGAGCACTGCAGCATCATCACCAGGCTTTACGACTGTTCTTACCTGAACCTCATGGTCGTACTGTTTGTATACCCATTCCTTTGATGCGATGTTTGGAGATGCCAAAAGTTTTGGTATGGAATCGTGTAAAGGAGGATCCTTAACTATAACAGGCTCTGTGTCCTCAGGTATTTCTGCAAGTGGCCTGTCGATTGAAGGTGGGTCTGCAAGCAATATTGTAGGGAGGTTTGCAATTTCCTCACCATCGTCTGAAATTATCATGTTGTTTCCCTCAATTACCTCACCGATTACTGAGGATACGATTTCGTGTTTGTCACAAATCTTTTGGGCAAGTTCAACATCATCAGGGTTAATTACGAACACCATACGTTCCTGTGACTCTGAAAGCATTATTTCATATGGAGTCATTCCGGTTTCCCTTAAAGGAATTGCACGAAGGTCAACAAGCGCTCCGTTTTCGGATGCATCAACAAGTTCTGAAATACAGCAGGTGAGACCTCCTCCACCAAGGTCCTTTACACCGCTGACATTGATCTTTTCAAGAATCTCAAGTGAAGCTTCCAATACCCTTTTCTTTGTGAAAGGATCGGCAACCTGTACAGCAGGCCTGTCTTCGGTTTCTGAATCAGAGGTCAGTTCTTCTGATGCGAATGTTACACCATGAATTCCGTCACGACCAGTTGTTCCTCCCATAAGCAGGAACACGTCGCCGTGGTTAGGTGCCTGTGCCCTTACAATCTTGTCCTTTTCGACAAGACCTACACACATTACGTTGACCAGAGGGTTTGTTCTGAATGATTCGTCGAATTCTATTTCACCCGCAACTGTAGGAACACCAACACGGTTACCATAGTCGGAAATACCTTTGACAACATGTTCGAAAAGATATCTTGACTTCTGGTCCTCTTCCAACGGACCGAACCTTAGGGAATCAAGAAGTGCTATTGGCATTGCACCCATTGAAATGATATCCCTTAAGATACCGCCGATTCCTGTACCTGCTCCACCGTATGGTTCAATAGCTGATGGGTGGTTGTGTGATTCCATTCCAACTGCCAGTGCATACTTGTCGGTTACACTTACAAGTCCGGCATCGTCTCCCGGACCCAAGATAATGTTTTCCCCTTCGGTTGGAAAAGCCCTTAGGAAAGGCCTGCTGCTTTTATATGAGCAATGTTCTGAAAACATTACGTCAAGCATTCCTTCTTCCAGCTCATTCATCTTCCTTCCGAGGATTCCTTCAATATATTCTATTTCAGAGTCAGCTAAAGTCATTTTAACACCCTTAATTTTTAATTGAAATAATTACTTTTTCTCCTTCAATATCCCATTCTTTGGTATAATCTTTAGAATCTTTACTGCATTCTTCTGTGTCGGTTATAATCAAGCTTTTAGCCCTTATCTCATGGGAAATCATTTCTGACTGCGGTACGATCAGGTCCTTGAACTCAGCTGAAGTTTCGACATCAACATTGATGTTTGCCTCAACGTCAAGGTCAAGGTCCTTTCTCATGTCCTGAACCCTTCTTATAAGTTCACGTGCCATAGCCTCCTGTCTGATTTCGAGGGTGACATTTGTATTTACGAATACGTTTCCGCCCTCAAATTCTGATGAAACGAAATCGTCAGGCAATTCGGAATCAAACAGTACCTCTTCGGCATTAAGTTCTATTCCTTCAATTGTCACTGTACCGTTAGCTTCAAGGTCGGCTTTTATTTGGTTACCGTCAGCCTGTTTCAGGCCTTTGACTACCTTACCCATGTCACCTTTGAGTTTAGGTCCTAAAATCTTTAGGTTAGGTTTTGCATTGTATGACAATTTTTCGAATTCGCTTGCGCACAGGACGTCTTTGGTATTTGATTGGTCCTTGATGATGTCGGTCAAGTCTTCAATGGCCTTCAATACATCTTCATCTTCAGATACGACGGTAATGTCTGAAACCGGCCATCTGAGCTTGTACTGTGCCATGTCCCTTGCCTTGATTGACGCTTCAATGACCTCACGTGCCACATCCATCTTGGCTTCAAGCTCTGCATCGATTGCATCCTCATCATATCCCCAGTCCAGCATGTGAATGCTTTCCGGAGCTTCAGGGTTTACTCCTTTTACAAGGTTTTCATAGATTTCCTCTGATACGTGAGGTGCTATCGGACATAATACTGTAATAAGTTTAACAAGCGCTGTGTATAGACTGTAGTATGCTCCGAGTTTGTCCGGATCATCGCTTTCAACCCATGTCCTTCCACGGATGAGCCTTACATACCAGCGGCTTAAGTCTTCAAGTATGAAATTGTTGATTTTACGGGTTGCCTTATGGAAGAAGAGATTGTCAAGGTCTTCAGCAACCTCCTTAATCAAACTGTTCGCCTTTGAGATAATCCATTTATCTTCTGAGCGTAAAATCATGTCATCTTCACCCAATCCGATTGGGTTGAACTCGTCAAGTGACATGTAGGTTGTTGAAAATACGTATACGTTCCATAGAATGTTGAACATCTTGTTGATGTTTAACAGCTCTTCCCATACAAATTTAAGGTCATCCCATGGTTTTGAAGCCCAGAGGAGGTAGAACCTTAAAACGTCAGCTCCGTATTTTTCAATGACCTCTTCAGGAGCGACAACATTACCCAGTGACTTGGACATCTTGTTTCCGTTTTCATCAAGCACGAATCCGTGCATGAGAACTTTCTTGTATGGGCTTTGACCCATTGAAATTACACCTGTACCGAGCTGTGAGTAGAACCATCCCCTTGTCTGGTCGTGACCTTCTGTAATGAAGTCATATGGGAACCAGTCTTCGAATTTTTCCTTTTCTTCTGGATAGTAGAGTGATGCCCAACCGGCCACACCGGAATCGATCCATACGTCCAGCACGTCAGGAATCCTTTTGATTGTGCTTCCGCACTTGTCACATTTTACTTCGACCTCATCAACGTATGGCCTGTGTATGAGTTCTGAGTCTGAAACGTTAATGTCATTTAATGACTCTTCTTTTAACTCCTTAAGAGAACCGATTACTTTTATTTCACCACAGTCAGGACATTCCCAGATGGGTATCGGTATACCCCAGTATCTCTGTCTTGAGATTGTCCAGTCACGTGCATTGTCCACCCAGTCATGGAACCTTCCTTCACCGGCCCATTTAGGTATCCATTCTACCTTTTCGATTTCATCAAGCATTTTCTGTTTGATGTCGGTTACCTTAAGGAACCATTGTTTTGTTGCACGGTAGATGATAGGAGTCTTACATCTCCAGCAGACACCGTACCTGTGTTCAATGGTTTCAACCCTGTACATAAGGTTTTTAGCTTGTAAATCTTCAATGATCTTTTGATTTTCATCTTTTGTGAACTTGCCGACATATTTGCCCGCATCTTCAGTGAAGCATCCGTCTTCACCTACAGGACAGAATATCGGAAGTCCGTTTGCATGTCCTACTTCAAAGTCGTCAGGACCGTGTCCAGGAGCGGTATGTACCAGACCGGTACCTTCACCAAGCTCGACATGGTCACCAGGTAGGATTGTGTGAACTTTTTCGATTTCGGAGTCGAATTCCATCTGTTTTGGAATTTCATCAGCCAAAATGTAATCGTAAGCGAGACCGACTAAGTCTTCACCCTTTACGGTTTTGACAATATCATACATTACTTCTTTTTCTTCAATAACTTGGTCTTCCTCATCCTCGTTTTCTGCAGGGATTTTGGTTCTGTGGATTTTGACCTGTTTTCCTAAAACGTCCTCCATGAGGTTTTCGGCTAAAATGTAGGTTTCACCATCTTTTTCAACATAAACATACTCGAATTCAGGGTTTACACAGATTGCAAGGTTTGCAGGCAATGTCCATGGAGTGGTGGTCCATACAAGGAAATATGTATTTTCCTCTCCCTGAACAGGGAATTTGATGTAAATGGATGGGTCCACTTTTTCCTCATATTCGATTTCAGCTGCCGCAAGAGCTGTTCCACAGTGCGGACACCAGCTGATTACCCTTTGGTCGTTTACAAGCAAGTCCTGTTCGTTTGCCCTTTTAAGCATCCACCATGAGGATTCCATGTATTTAGGATCAAGTGTCATGTAAGGGTCGTCCCAGTCCATCCAAACACCCAATTGGTCGAATTCATCTTCCATTGCGATTTTGTTTTCGATTGCAAATTCCTTACATTTGTCTACGAATTTGTCGATTCCGATTTCTTCCTCGATTTCCTGCTTGGATTGGATTCCCATGATGTGTTCAACCTTATTTTCAATAGGAAGACCGTGCATATCCCAACCAGCCTGTCTTCTTAGGCTGAATCCGTTCATGGATTTGTATCTAAGGTATGAATCCTTGATGATCTTGTTCCATGCTGTTCCCAAGTGGATTTTTCCGCTACAGTATGGCGGACCGTCTAAAAATGAATATCTTGGGCCTTGTTCTCTAAGTTCGTTTACCTTTTTAAAAGTGTCTTCTTCTTTCCAGAATTTTTGAACTTTTTTTTCTATCTTTTCATGATTGTATGATTTATCTGCCTCTTTGATTGGCATTTTAACTCCTCTAAAATTAAAATTAAATGTGTAATAAAAATCTCCTTTTTTAGAGACCGATTTACATGTTATTAACACAAATTTTTTAATAATTTATAATATGTATCTTTTTGTTTAAGATTATAAATAAAGGTTATGATAAACAACCCAAATCAACAAATGGATTGCCTTTTTCTATTAATTTAAATGAATTGCCGATGATTTATCTTGATGGTTACATGAGAAACTCATGTTATTTTGATTGAACTTTTAATTAACATGAAGGATAGATGATTTTGAAATCTAAATAAAAATGGAATATATATCACTTGCCAGATTTTTTCAAATTATTAAAAACCAAAGGTTAAATATTGGGCAGAATTAAATATAAGACTATGAGTTTTCACAGAAAATACAATTCACTTTTTAAGGTTGTAGACAATTGCATAAAACTCTACAAAATCTATAAAAAGGACAAACAAAAGAAAAAAGAAGATGAAAAATGAATATACTATACTTAATCGATTTTAACTGTCCCTATTCATACATAGGACTTGAAAGAATCAAAAAGGCAGTTGCAAATCAGAAACTGGATGTAGAATGGGAAATGAAATCCTTTGAACTCGAACCGCTGACAGGAAAGGCCAGCATCGGGGCCGTTGAGAGATACGCCGAGAAGTTTGACATTTCATCTGATGAGGCTTTGGAAAAAATTGCTGAAATAGAAAAGATAGCTTCAGATGACGGTTTAAAACTGAGTTTCAGGGACATGACCCTAAGAAGTTCCAAGGACGCACATAGAATCTGCAAATATGTCCAGGCCAACCATCCAGACGCTATGTCATGCCTTGTTGAAAAAATATTTCATGCAAACTTTGTTGAAAACAAAAACATTGCAGACAATAAGATTTTAAAGGAAATTGCAATCTCATGCGGAATAGATGAATTTGACGCCAACAAGATTCTTGACAACAACTATTACAACATTGAGGTGGAACTCGACAAGGACGAGGCCCTCATTCATGGAATCACCGCAACACCATGTTTTATATTAACCAAAAATGAAGAAAGGCTCATCATCCCGGGAGTGTTTTCAACAGAAGAGTTTGAAACAGCCCTTAAAGACTTTAACGAGGGCGATGTCCAATCAAAATCATATGGTTTTGGCGGTTTAAAGTAAATATTGCTTTAAACTTGTTAAAAACTTATATACTGCAAAATATAATATTTTTTTATGGAAATAATTTATGCAGATACTTTTTTTAAACGTTTTAAAGGTTTGATGGGCAAAAAACAATTTGAAAAGGGGATGCTGTTTACAGACCTCACTGACTCCTCAATCCACACCATGTTCATGAGATTTGCCATAGACGTTTACTTTATCGATGAAAACAAGACTGTTTATGATAAGGTCACCTTAAGGCCATGGAGATTCTATAAGCCAAAAAAACGGGCAAAATATATTCTTGAAACAAGAAAAAACAAGTTAAAATTAAATATTGGAGATAAGTTAGATTTGATCTAAAATATCTTCCGGATTTTCGAATATCCTGATATCGTCAATACTTTCAAGCTTTCGGGTATTTTCAATATCGATATCCCTCATATAGATTGTGATGATTTTTCCTTCTGAGATTGCATCATTCGGACATGAGTTTCTGCACAATCCGCAGCCGATGCATTTGGTAAGGTCTATCTCTGAGTGGGGAATGATTGCACCCTGTTCACACACCAGTGCGGCAACACAATCGTCACAGCCTTCACATTTTGACAGTTCCATTTTTGATGGAAGCACGGTGTCAATCGGTCCCGGATGAATGTCAACTGGAACCATGTATACCGGTACGGCACCTTTACCTGCCTGGGCGACCGCATTGGTGACCAGAGTATCCGCTATTCCATAAACGATTTTTGAAACGGTATTTGCCGTAGCAGGTGAAACTATAAGGAGGTCATATTTGCCTAAAGACAGACGACCTGTAATTGGATATGAAAATTTTTGGTTTGAATCAGTGGCAAGTTCACGGTATTTGCCGCCGGTTATGTTGACGACACTTTCATAAAGTCCATACATCTTAAGAACTTCTTCGGCAGCTCCTGAAAGAAATACTGTAACTTCATGTTCTTTTGCTAACTTCAAAGCAACTTGTACTGATTCACGGAGTAAATGACCCGCTCCAGTAAATGCGAAAGCTATTCTCATGTTATCTATAATCTGTGATATTCGTAAGCATCCCTGTCGGAGAATGCGTAATCTAAGGTTGTGTATTGGTTCATGAATTCAGCAACTTCATCAGCGATGTCTTCCTTGTCGACTGCAACACGTTTGATGAACTGAGCGACTTCTTCCATTTCTTTTTCTTTAAGACCTCTTCTTGTAATTTCCTGGGTACCGATACGGATACCTGATGGGTCATCGGAGTTGTCACGGTTGTCTCCAGGAAGGAGGTTTTTGTTTAGGATAACGTTGTTGTCAGCCAGTTCTTTAGCGATGTCGGATGCTGATCTGATTGAGCTTAAGTCAACAGCGATTTGGTGGGACTGGGTAAAT
Source organism: uncultured Methanobrevibacter sp. (assembly GCF_902788255.1). Taxonomy (NCBI): domain Archaea; kingdom Methanobacteriati; phylum Methanobacteriota; class Methanobacteria; order Methanobacteriales; family Methanobacteriaceae; genus Methanobrevibacter; species uncultured Methanobrevibacter sp. The sequence continues at coordinate 1,425 of NZ_CADAJR010000008.1, read as the reverse complement.
CCTAAATCTTCACATAATACGTCAAATCCTAACTCATACATTGCCTGACCAAGAGCCTGTGCGTTTTTAATGGTTTGTTTTGCGTATGCTTCACCGAATTCAAGCATTTCAGCGGTTGCAATACCTAAACCTAACAGGTGGTGCAAGTGGTGGTTACTTACTACACCAGGGAATACCGCATTGTCGATGATTTCCTCATTTTCCTTGTGTGAAAGGATGATTCCACCTTGTGGACCAGGGAATGTCTTGTGGGTACTTCCCATCATAAGGTCTGCTCCTTCTTTTAAAGGTTGCTGGAATTGTCCACCTGCAATTAAACCGAGAACGTGTGCACCGTCATACATTATTGTTGCACCGACTTCATCAGCTGCTTCACGAGCTTCTTTAATTGGGTGTGGGAATAAGAATAAGCTTCCACCGAATAAGACGATTTTTGGTTTTTCCTCTAAAATCTTTTTGTTCATTGCATCAATGTCAATGTTCATTACGTTTTTGTCAAGTGGGTGGAAAACAGTTTTGAGTCCGCGAATACCTGCTGCACTTACGTCTGCGTGGGAAATGTGACCGCCTGAAGGTACTTCAAGAGCCATTACCTTTTCACCAGGTTTTGCAAAACCGAAAAATGCTGCAAGGTTTGCGGTTACACCGGAAACAGGTTGAACGTTTGCATAGTCACAGTCGTATACTTCACAGGACAGTTTTTTGGTCTTGTCCTCTACTAAATCTACAAATTGACATCCTTCGTAGAATCTTTCAAATGCCTGACCTTCAGCATATCTGTGTGCAAAATCAGTTGCTAAAGCTTCTGTTACTTCTACACTTGTAACGTTTTCGGAAGCGATTAAGTTAACACTGTTTCTCATATATTGAGTATGTTCTTTTGCTATTTTCTCAAAGTTTAAAATTTCGTCATGATAATTAGTCATTTACTACACCTAATATCCAATTATATATTTATAATTTAATTTTTGTATATCTTCTAATATAATGGTTATGAAAAATTCACATTTTGAAATCTTTTTTAAATTTTCATTATTATAAACAAATATATCTGCAGTTTCAACAAGTCCAATATGATTTTTTTATACATTCATGATATTTTCAATCGAATAATTTCCAGTTTTCGAAAAGTTTAAAGTTATTTTATTGAACATAAAAATGAATAACTTTGTTATATTTATATAATAATTAGCAAAAGCATATATTTAAACAAATTGAATACCATTTTTAAAATTAATTTACAAATAGATATAAAAAAAATAATTTTTTTAGTCTCTTTCAAAAACTTGTGTGATTTGAATTTTCGCTAGTTTTTGAGTCACAAATTTTTTTTCGTTCTATTTTTTCTTTATTTTTAATTTAAAAGCAGTAAAATTAATATATTAAGTGGAGCTAATATATTAATATGTCCAGTATCAAAACAAA